>JBGUHW010000066.1:0-22556 GCA_045112395.1 Bacteroidales bacterium | reverse complement strand
TTGCGGTCTGTACGTTTTTGAAGGAAGTCGAGACGTTGTTCAAGGTGCTCCTTTACAGAGAAAAGCGGAATAAGTGCATTTGCTTGTGGCAGATATGCTTTCGTAAATTGCGAATCTCCATCAGCAGAACGTTTGAATATGTTTCCTGTGTGCGATTTCTCAATTCCTGCTATTGCCTTTAGCAAAGTGGTTTTCCCCGAGCCGCTTCGTCCCATAATGCCGACAAGTTCTCCGCTATGCATTTTACACGACAGGGGATGGAAATAGGTTTTACTACGGCGTGTTTTGCTGATATTATTGAGTATCAAGGAAAAACTGGTGCTTTCGTTTTTCTCTGATGCGATTGCAGCGATGTCCTTGAGATAGTATTTATTGTAGTCGTCAATTCTTACAACAGACTCGTTTCCAATAAGTTCTATGCTTCCGTTGGCGAGAGTATTCCCATTTATGGAAATTTTGTTTCCAAGCGATTTTATTGCTGCCAAGTTGTTGGAAAGCAATATGAAAACGCCTTGTACATTGTCGTGTTCACTTATCTGATGCCCGTTTGTGGGATTTTTGGTGTGCAGGTTTTCGATGTCGGTGAGGATATTTGCATCAATCTCGTAGATGTCGGCTACAAGTTGCATAAATTCTTCGGACTGCTCGTTGGCGGGGAAAAGCAACTTTTCGAGGTAGAACAGCACTTGTATCCTGTCGTCGTGCGATAGGTTCTGGCTCGTTTCGTTGCAGATGCGAATAAGCCGCACAGAGTTGAGCGACAGACGTTTGTTTGAGAATGATGCGTATTCGTCAAGTGCCTTTTCGAATTCGGCGGTATATTCGTCGATGTAGGCACTTTCTATGGTTTCGTCAAGGAACGACTTGAATTTCAGTATGATGCTTGTTGTATCGCTATCGTTGTGCTTGTTTGCCGATATTGCAAACAGCTTCAGTATCGACGATAGCGTCTGTCGGTTCATGTTAGCAGAGTTTTTGTATGTTGGCCTTGCTACCTACCACCCACACTACATCGTCGGTTTCGAACACAAACGACGGGTCTGGATTCATTATTGAGTCCATTCCGCGGTCGATGCCGACAATCATACAGCCCAGATCCCTTGCTCCGCAATCTCGTAGGCTCTTGCCGTTGATAGGCGAATTGGCTTCTACGACAAACGATTCGAGGGCTACCTTGGTGTTTTCATAATCTTCGTCTTCGTGGCTTTCAAGTTCTGACTCAAGGTTTTCCTGCTGACGCATGAATTCGGCGAAAGCCTTGTTCTGCTTGTCGGTGCCTATGGTGAGGATTCTGTCGCCAGGGAAAATGCGTTCGTTGCCCGACGGCAGGTTGATGTGCTTCTTGCCTCGGTCAATCTTAACGATGTTTATACCAAAGCGTTGGCGCAGATTGAGTTCCTTTATTGTGTAGCCGACAATTTCTGATGCCACAGGTACTATATAAGGTGTAAGGTCGATGTCGTGTTCCTTGAAGTTCTCGTTGAAGCCCTTGCGTATAGGCTTGTGTTCTTCGTCGATGGCATCTTTTGAGTTCAGGTTGCTGATGAACTGCTGTTCAATATGTGAGAATCCCCTAAGTGTGTGTCGTGAGAGTAATAGTATGATAACCAATGAAATGGCGATTAGGATGATTATCCACGAGTTCCAATTGAATGTCTTGAAAAGCGTCATAGTTATGAATGTGGTTGCAATGAAGTAGCGCAGAAGCGTAAATGCTACTATGCCTCCACGGTTGAAACGGCTGTCGTTCCATAGTTTCTGGACGGTGGGACGAATGTCTTTTTTCTGTACCATAAGTCCGCGTAAGAATGGCGCCATAGCCGAAGCTGTTATTAGGAAGTTGATGATTCCCACTACTATATGATTCCATTCGCTCAGCTTGTCGTTCATGAAAGGATAAAGCCATTTTACTGCAGCAAGCCAGATGGCTGTGAGGATTATGCCGTAGATAATGATTCTTACGGAATAGTATTTTATGAGTTTCTTCCAGTCGCTTTCGAGGTTGACGGAATTTTGGCGTTGTGCATACCTATCAAGTTTGTCCTTTAGTTTCTGTGGCAGCCGTTTTTCGATGGCGTCGGCTATAGGTGATGCTAGTCTGATTCCGTATGGTGTTGTAAACGTGGTAATTACCGATACGGCAACAATAATTGGATAAATATGTGCTTCCATTACGCCAAGCGAGTTTCCAAGTCCAGCAATGATGAATGCAAATTCGCCCACCTGCGCAAGACTGAAGCCTGTCTGCAATGCTGTTTTTAGATTCTTGCCGGCAATCATTACACCGAAAGCGGAAACTATTGTCTTGCCGAAAATCGTTATCAATGAGAGGATTAGAATAGGTAACCAATACTCTGCAAGAATTTTCGGGTCAACCATCATGCCTACCGATACAAAGAATATTGCACCGAACAAATCCTTGATGCTCTTGAGGTTGTGTTCGATATGCTCACCTTCGACTGTTTCGCCGAGGATAGACCCCATGATGAATGCTCCGAATGCCGACGAGAAGCCAGTGAATACGGCTAGTGTCACCATACCGAAGCACAAGCCCACCGAAATAATCAGCAGAGTTTCGTCGTTCATCAGTTTCTTGGAACGCTTGAAGAATGTGGGGAAGACGTAGATTCCAATAAGGAACCACAGCACAAGGAAGAAAACCATCTTCAGTATGCTGAAAATCATTTCGGTGCCTTCGAAGTTCTTGCCGGTGGCAATTGTCGGCAGCAAGACGAGCATAAGTATTGCCACAAGGTCCTGGATGATAAGCACAACAAGCGAAATGTCGGCAAATTTTTCGCCTTTCAGCTTTAGGTCGTCGAAAGCCTTGATTACAATTGTCGTTGATGACATTGAGAGCATACCGCCGAGGAAAACACTTTCAATCATAGTCCAACCAAGCAGGTATCCGACCAATGACCCGATGCTGAATGTCAGCAGGATTTCGCAGCCTGCCGTTATGAACGCAGTACTTCCTACTGAAAATAGTTTCTTGAAACTGAATTCAAGTCCCAAAGCAAAAAGTAGGAAGATGATACCTATTTCCGACCATTCCGAAACACTTGCCTCTTCGATTACGGTCGGGAAGAAGTCGAAATGCGGGCCAACGAGGAATCCGGCGACAATGTATCCAAGCACTAGCGGTTGCTTCAGTTTCTTGAATATCAATGTCATCACACCTGCCGATATGAGTATCAGCGCGAGGTCGTTGACAAGGTGCAGTTCTTCTTCCATAGTTCGTATTGTGGTTCACAGGCATCTCGGAAGCTATGATTTTCCGATGATGCGAAGCTGAATCGTGAAAATCAAGCTGTCCGTGATCTCCTTAGATTATTAGAAAGTCTTTTCCGCAGCCTTCAAAGTATTCAGCAGCAGCGAAAGACGTGTCATAGGACCAACACCACCCGGAACAGGTGTGATATAAGAGCACTTGTCGGCAACATTCTTGAAATCTACATCACCGGTGAGTTTGAATCCGCTCTTTGTCTCGGTGGATGGCATGCGGGTTGTGCCGACGTCTATTACAACAGCGCCTTCCTTTACCATATCGGCTGTTACGAAGTTGGGCTTGCCCATTGCTGAGATGAGAATGTCGGCGTTGGCGCAGATTTCCTTCATGTTCTTGGTTGCGCTGTGGCAAACGGTAACGGTGCAGTTCATTTCCTTCTGCGACATGAGTATGCTGAGTGGACGACCAACGATGTTGCTGCGGCCTATCACCACGCAGTTCTTTCCGCTGGTTTCGATGCCAGAACGTTTGAGCAGCAATGTGATGCCCATCGGGGTTGCCGATACGAACGACGGTAGACCGATTGTCATCTTTCCGACATTTGTCGGATGGAAGCCGTCAACGTCCTTTTCTGGATTTATGGCTTCGATGACTTTTTGTTCGTTAATGTGCTTTGGCAGAGGAAGCTGTACTATAAAACCGGTTACACTCTTGTCGTTGTTGAGCTTTTCGATGGTGTCCAAAAGTTCCTTTTCGGTAACGTCATCTTCGAAGCGGATAAGGTCGGAGATGAATCCAACTTCCTGACAATCCTTCATCTTGAAGCTAACATACGATTCGCTTCCGCCGTCGTGTCCAACGAGAATAGCGGTAAGTTTTGGCGTTTTGCCAGTCTTTTCAATAAGTTTCTTTGTCGATTCGGCGATTTCTGCCTTTATTTCCTTTGCAATTTTGTTTCCGTCAATAAGTTGCATATCATTCTGTTTTTTGAGTACGCAAAGTTAATGTTAAATTGCAAGATGGGAAAACGAAGAGAGTTAAATTTTTGTAAATTTTATCTCTAATAAAAGAATTTTATTATCTTTGCCATGTCAATTTAATAGTAATAATATGAAAAAAGGTGTTGGTGTTATATTGTTGTGTGTTCTTGCGTTATTTTTGACAATGAATTCATGCAAGTATGAAAAAGATAATAATGAGGAATCGTCAGAAGAAATTACATTAGACGGAGCCATTGATGCATTGGATAGGGCTTGCAAGTCAGGTAACAAAGAAGAGGCTGTTTCTGCTTACGAAGTTATGTTGAGGATTATATTGGATGAAACGGTTAAAAATGCGTATGCCGGCAATTATACAGAAAGATCAGTAATAAATGCAGAGCAGGAAAAGAGGTTGGAAGAAATCTCTAAGGAATGTGATTGCATTTCTGAAAAAGAAATTGAGGAAATTACCATGAAGGTAGAATCAGAGTATTAGTCAATACTCATTTGTCATTCATTTGAAAAAATAGTTGCCAATATTTTGACAGCTGTTTTTTTTTCGCCTTCACGAAAGTTGGTTCGGTTAGTCCTGTATGCATCTTATGCTCATTCCAATGTGGTTTTCGTTGTGTGATCTTGTAAGGTATATTCTGGTATAGTGAATATATCTGTCCCAATGGTGTCCGTTGTATGGTGTTGACGACCACCATGTGCCGTTTTCGTTAATATATGCGAACTGACCGTTTAGTGTTTTCCAACCTGCAGGTTTTCCGTTGAATCCGCTCGAATTGTTTTTTCGTTGTAGCCATCCGGGAGTGTTTTCAAGTTCGGAAACTGACCAGTTGTAAGTAGATGCTAGCGACTTGGCTATCATATTGTGAGTTTCTCTGTCATTGTCGGTGTCTATGTAGCCGTCGAAGTTGTACCCGTTGTTTTCGAGGTATATTTCAAGTTCAGTCCACTCGCTGTCGCTTGGCAAATGCCAGCCGGCAGGACAGGCTGTCTGTGCGGCAATGTAATTGTATAGCACACCATATTCTGAATAATTGTATGTGTCTTTAGCTTCTTCTACATTGGTTCCTTGGTAGTCGTAAACGTAGTATCGGCTTTCTGACCACGATTCATCTGTGCCTCTATTTACACTTGGTAGATAACGGAGGTTTTCGGCCATCCATACTTGATTGCCTATCGTTAATGTGCAGTATATATTTCCATCTCGTGTATCGTTAAAACCGTTGCCTAGTATTAGGTTAAGCGAAATCACGCTGTCGCATCCGTGAACCGATGTTAAAGTCTGCCGGTAGTATCCGCTTTCGGTATATGTTATGTCGTTTAGTGTATAGCTGTCGTCACATGTTTCAACTCTTTGTTCGGTAAAGATATAGTCGCCAATATTTAAATCAAGGATTATGATGCTGTCGCAATTGTATGTGGTATGAAAGTGCCCAATCTCGTATTGACCGCTTTGTGTGTATATAATGCCATTGTATGTGATTGGTTCGCAATCGGTTATTTCTATATAAGTATACTTGTCATCGCAGAACGGAACTTCAAACATAAATTCTATAGTTCCTGAGTACAGACTGCGTTGTGTTTGTTGTGTGTATACGATTCCTCGGTATGAGGTGTAGCCTGTATATGTCATTCTGTCGCCAGAACTGGCATTGCCATTAATGTTAAGTTTTGTATTTCCAAAATCAACATTCATTATGGTGTCGGGAAAGATTAGTGTTTGTTCCCAGTTTCTGGTTTGGTCCAGTATTTTTACACTGTCGAGAGGTATGTATAGATATAGATATTGGTAATTTGTGCTATGTCCTCGGCTCGTGAATGTTACTGTGATGTCGTGATTTATATTTGGCGAATCGGTGGTAAAACTCTTGATTTCTCCAGTATAAATTTCATCGTTGTATATGGCGTATGCGCGGTAGAAATAAGTAGTTCCCTGTTCGAGCCCAGATAGTAGGTACGAGAAGGTTCCTAGTGGACTTTGTGTAGTTGTTATATTGTTGGTCATGCTGTTTGTGCTTGTGCCGTAGTAAAAGCCTGTTGCTTGCAAAGTGCAGTTGCACGAAACGCGACCATTAATTGTGGCAGAATTTTGGCTTATTTCCGTTGCTTGCAATGTGCTGACTACAGGATATACTATGCTTATGGAAAAATTAAGCGTTATATTCTCGCTTCCGTTTTGTGCTCGTGTTATTGGTGTGCTTGTTATCGATTCTCCATCAATGGTTGCGTATCCTGTGTAGCTCATGATGTCGCCAATCCTGAATTCGTTGAGGCATTCGAGTTTTGCTGTTATGTCCTGCGATTCGCCCAGGTATTTTATGGCGTTGCCGCAGCCGTTTCCTATGTTAACCATTCGTATCGAATAGGATTTTGTGCCGACTAGTGCATTAAGCAGATAGGTCTGTGGCTTTTCTGCCGAAATTTCAAACTTGTGGATTCCAGCATTTAGTGGTCCGTTGAATGTAGTTAGTGTTCTGCCGTTAACATCAACTAGTTGGATGCTTACATTAGATTGGCTTGATATGGCAAGTTCGGCGGTTGTGGTGCAGTCGAAAGGATTGGGTGTGTTCTGGTAAAGCGCATCGGCGTCGGATGATATTTTTCCAAGTGAGGTTGTCTGGCTAAGTATGGCGATAGTGTCGGGGTAGTGTACGGTTTCTGTCCAGCCACGAGTGATGTCAGTGACTTTTACGCTATCAAGGCGCTGGTATGCCGAGCCATTGAGTTGTCCGGAAAATTTGACGGTTATTGAAGCCTGCGATAAGCATGGTAGATTGTATGCCGATAGCAATATTATTGCAGAAAGGTATTTTGTTAATGTTGATATTATATGCAGTCGCGCCATAACTATATGGGGTATAATTTGCAAATTTATAAAAAACATCTATATGACAACTGAAATTGCAATTTCGTTGCCTGAATCATCAAATTTTTGAACCTTGAATCTCGATGCAAAGCATTGCATCGCTACAATCATTTTATTTTCAAATTATCAAATTCTCAACCTTTAGCTCGGCGTAGCCAAATCTTTGAACCTTAAACTTTAAACGTTGAACGTGAAACTTGCTTTGCCTACAGCGTCAGCGTCCACGTCAGCTTGAACGCCCAGTTCTTTATTTCCTTGTCGGTGAAGTGGTATGGACCGTAGCGGTAGTAAACGCCGAGACCGAAGCCTTCAATCGAGAGGCAGAGCAGGTTGTTTAGCTGCAGTCCCGATTCGTAGTAGCCCTTGTTCATCTTGCGTGCATAGTCGCTGCCGTCAACATCTTGCGTAAGCTTGCAGTCGCCCCATCCGAGGCTTGTGGTAATGGCGATGCTCGGTTTCGAGTATTTCTTCTTGTAGAGGATGTTTCCGAAGTCGTGCATGAAATGGAAGGTGCAGAACCTGTCGGAGATGAACTCGTTGGGGCGCATGGTGTTGAAGGTGTTGTCGATGTTGAGCCATGAGTCGGTTCCCGAGGCGTAGTACAGTTCGCTGTAGCGCGGATTTCCGCCTATATATCCGCCCGTGAGGATTAGGTAGGTGTCGCCGACCTTTCTTATGACGAAGTGCTTGTATATCTGCGCTTCAAGTTTGTAGTAGTCGTTGGCATTGGGCGTTACTGGTACCGACTTTATGAAGTTGAAATACATTATCGGATACTTTGTTCCGAGGCTGACCTTTGTTCCGCGCGGTGTCTGGAAGAATTTCTCCTTGTAGGCGAAACGCAGGTAAATGCCTGCTTCGGCGGCTGTGTAGTGCTTGTCGATTGTACCTGTGAAATTGTATCTGTCTGTGTTGATGATGTCCTTTGTGTAGTGGCGGAATTGCAGTCGTGCCGACAAGTACCGCAATGCTTTGAATTCGACATACGCCTTGTGTTCCGAAATGGAGTCCATCTCGCTGAGGAACCATTCGTAAACCGACTGCGACGACAGTTTTGTGGTTCGTCTGTTGAATGCCATTCCGTCGCTGAAGTCGAGGTCGCGCTTGTAGGTGACGCCTAGTTTCAGATCGTGGTTCGGCAAGATATTGAACTGAACTTTTGCTCCGTATTTCCACGCCTTGTCGCCGAATCCGTATGCGCCGTAGCCGCCCAAAGTAACCCATTTCGTCAGCCTATCGTTGGTCTCGATGCCAAGACCGAGGCGAACTTTTTCGTATTCGTTGAACCATATTATCGAGCCGAGGTCGAAATTGATAAATTTCCACGGAATGTAGCCTGCGGCGAGGATTTCCATGATTTCAACCTTTTTGTCGAGGTTTATTTCCTTGCCAAGGCTGTCGATGACGCGGTATGTTTCAAGGTCTTTGCTTGTGAGTGAATCCTTGCGGTACTGGTTCCAGAAGTCGTCGTCCTGCTTGGTGGCCTTGTCGTTTACCATCACGCCCTGGTTGATGAACTCCCGTCGTTTGATGTCGGGGTTGAGGCTGATGTCGGAAATGTAGCTTTTCCCAATGCCGACCATAGGCGTATATGTCTGTCTCTCGCCTTCGGCTGGCTTTGTGCCGTCGGGAACTTGCAAAATATTGAAGATTAGGTTTGTATTCAGTTGCACAGGGAACCATTGTATGCTGTCAACCAGTTCGTATTTCTGCTGTATTGATACGGTGAATACTTCCGATGGTTCGTTTGGCTCGGCGGTGATGCTTTCGATTGCGTAGCCGTTTGTGTTGATGTTCATTACGCCTTTCAGTCCGTCGAACACCTTGTTCTTCAGTGGAATGAACGAAATGACAAAAACTGTGTCCATGGACGAGTTGTACATCGTGTCTTCGATTTGGAAGAAGTATTTTGAGGTGCTTCCCTTGCTTATAGGGCTAAGGAAACGCTTGTCGAGCAGCGAGATATTATCGCTGTAGAACGACATCGACTGGAACTGTGTTGCAAGCAGAGTGAATGCTGGATTTTTCATTCCCGACATTCGGTGGGCGAGGACGTTTTCCTTGTTGTTGTCGGGGTATCTGAAAATGCGTTCCGTTACCGATTCGATGAGGAGAATGTGCTGTTTTGAAAGAATTTTACTGAGTGTTTCTATCGTGTCTTTGGCAGGTGTTATTATTATGGTGTCGTCTGATGGCTTCACATCGGCGGTGAAGTACATCTTGTTGTACGACACGTACGAGAACGAGCGCATTTTCTCAGGATTGTTCTTGTTGGCGTTGGCAATTACGAGGTTAACAATCCTGTGTGCGGGATTTTCGCCTGGAAGCACCGTTACTTCGGCAAGGCTGGTAACATCTTCGTCAAGGCTGAGTTCAATGTAGTGTTTTCCGCCGAGTTCGTCCTTGCTTACAATCTTGGTCGTGTATCCGAGGTACGAAATGCGCAGAAATTCTATTTGGGAGTAGTCGTCAATCTTGAAGTATCCGTCGAGGTCGGTTGAAGTGCCTTGGTTCTTGGCGTTGTATATTATGTTGACGAAAGCCAGTGGCTCTTTCGACTTTGCATCTGTCACGCGCCCTGCGAACTTGCCCTGAGCGAAAGAGGGGAGGGCAAAGAAAGATATGATCAGCAGTAGCAGAAGCCGTTTGGCTGTAAAGCTTGATATGTCAACATTTAATTTCAAAATTCTTACTTAGTAGATTTGCAAAGGTAATACAAATTGTTATTTCTTCCATTTGTTGTTTTGCACAATGTAATTTTTCTATTTGTTGGTACGCAACTGTCCGACCCGGGCATGTAACCTACGAAACACGATATTGCTGAATTTGTTCGTGCATTAAATACATTTCCGGTGCGGAAAATCAACGAATTGCGTCAAACGTAAGATACACCTACCTGGCAACGAAAAAGCCCCGAGAGAGGTCGATATAATAAGTGTAAAAATGTGCAAATTATTATTTAGAAGTTATATGTCGATATTTTGCCTGTTTTGCTAAATCCTGTATAAATTTTGTCATTGGTCGTTTTTCAATCTCATCTTCATTCATATAGGTTCCAAACCATAACCTCTTTAAATAGTCTGAAGATTTATCGATAAGCCAATTAAAATTATTTTGATTAGAATAATATGGATATTCGTACGCCTTGTCAAATGTTTCTCTAGCAATGTCTCCATGTCTTTGATATAGAGCTTTTAAGTGAAAAGTCTTAACAAAAACATCTAAATCTGATTGTTTATTAGAATCTGTGGCAATGAAATTTACATCAATTAAATCATTTGTTTTTGCCCCAATATATAGATTTATAGGATTGTTTAATTCAAACTTGAATTGTTTACTAATGTATGAATGATATGGGTGGAAAGAAAGAGATAGTTTCTTTTTCGACTTACTTTGATTGCAAATACCGCAGGATGGAATTAAGTTGTATAAGGACATACTTAACATAGGATAATCGTCCTTGTTGTAAAAATGATCGAATTGAAATTTAGCAAGATGTCCGGATTTGTTTTTACCCTCTTCTGCATAAAGTGTATAGTGCATATTACAATATGGGCAAGTCTTTACATTTATTTTTTTTGCTAATTCTACTAGTTTATTTTTTCGATAATTGGTGTAATTAAAAGTTTCTACTAGTATAGAACGCAAGGATTTATCTATATTACTATTTTCCGTAGGCACGTTTATTTTGATTGACTCTAATGTGTCTTTATAGTTATTGTCAATTTTATCTGCCCATTTCTTTAAATTTTCAGGAGTCAATAATAAAATATCATGTATATTATTTTTTATATCCATCAATAATTCTTTTGCGTTATTGTCTTCAACCTTTGGTATAATATCTAACAATTTTGTCTTAATTTCTCCAGAAATACTGTTGTTTTCATCATACCATGATTCGAGTTCATCTTTTGATATATTATTGCCATTAACATCTTTTCTGCTAAATTGAATTTTATTCATCTTTTTTTCTTTTTTTATTTGTTGTGGTTAAATTATTAATTTTCCCCTTATAATAATTGATAATTTCTTCTTTCAATAAATCATCCTCAGGGTGTCTTTTTTGATATTTATCCATTAAGTATTCTTGAATTCTTTCATCGCCAATCATATTTATTTCATTTATAATACCCTTTTTTCTTCTTTTACTTATTTTCGAATTTAACTCTTGGATTTTTTTACGGGAGAATTCGCCGACCAGCCCATTTTTCATAAAAAATGACATTCTGTATAAATCAAAGACATTTGCCGCAAATGTTTCTCCTATTTCTTCTTTAGAAACATTTATTGTTTTTCCATCTGGTCCTTGTTTGAGGTAGTTGGTGCAGCATTTAGGAATGTCGGACAAAAGGATAGGGGAATGGGTAGATATTATTATTTGGAAATCTGGTAATTGAGGATCTATTTCTTTTAGTTTATCAAGAAATTCAATAACAAGATTTAGATATTTTCTTTGCCAATCGGGATGGAATCCGATTTCTGCTTCGTCAAGCATTATTAGGCGAGGAATTTGTTGTCTGTCTTTAAATTTTATTTTCTTTAAATAAAAAGCATCGTATATACGAGAAAATAAATTTAAAAATTCCTGTTCTCCAGAACTTAATAATGTGTTTTTATCAAGAGATTTAGAAAAATAAATGTCAAAAAACTTAGATGTAAGAAAGATGTCGTTTTTTAAGATTTTATTTCCTAATGTAATAAGATTTTTCGCATCTTTTTTGCAATTAATATATAAAAAAATGTCGTTACGGTTATTATGAGAATGTTCTGTTATAATTATCAATTCTCGTAGCACATCGTATATTGAATTAAGCAGTTTTTTCTTTTGGATGTCTTTAGTTTTATTTATAAAATTATTAAACTGATCCATAATAGGACTACCGTCCCTTACGCTATTTTGCCATTGCTCAATAATACTATATTTGTTATTGTCATTTTTGTCAAAGATGTCTGTTCTGTCGTTTATTATGTTAATTAGATTGTGATATATTAAAATTGATAAGTAATGATCTATATCAGAACCATATTTATTAGAACGATATTCAGGAATAGTTGCGCCACTTTCTCTCAATGTTGTTCCTCCGCTTCGGTTTGCATATATAATTACATATTGGGGCCAAATAAAACCTTTAATAATATTCGATAATTCATTATTTGCCAGCATCATGCATATTCTATAATTATTCTGGGCAACATGACTATTTAGGTAATTATATAATGGCCAATTCAGTTGCATTGAATTTTTATTGTAATATTCTTCATAATCTTTTTCTAGTAAAACAGAGTCTGATGCATTATAAAAGCCAGATATTGATTCTTCTGTTGGGCTGTTATTTACGTATGGAGAAAAATGTCCAGTATAATAAAAGCAAGGTATTTGAAAAATATTGGATCTAATATTATTATTTTCTAATCTTTGATTATTATAAAATACAGTAATATCTTCTTGTGTATATACTTTGAAGAATTTGTCGATCTGATATATGGCAAAGCAATTAACAGATGCGTTTACATATCCTTCTCCAAGTAGCTTCAATAAGAATCTAATAGCTGTTGTTTTCCCAGCTCCGTTTTCGCCGACAAATCCTGTGATAGAGTAGATGTTTTTGCCCCAAAAATTATCAGGAAAGTCTTTGTTGTCAGAAATCTGTAAAGTTTTTTTCTCCTTGTCATATTTATAATTATAATGGCAATCTATAACAAGTTCTGTGTCCTTAATGCGGTCTTCATAATCCTTAATGTATACGTAACAAAGATGTGTCATATTCAAAACTTTATGTTTATCTCATATCGCCAACAAAGGTACAAAATCGTTTTACATGTAGCAAGAAGTTTTTTTACCATCTTATCCTACATAAAAATCCACATGTTATTATCTCCGATTATTATTCAGTAGATATGGCAATGTGCTATCATTTAAATATATAGGTGATTCTCTGTCGCCTATTAACAACAAAAAAATCGTCAACAACCTGCTGACGATTTTCTTGTTACTTTTCTAGTTACTTTCTTCTATTCATACATTCCCGTTTTCAGAATGGTGATTTCCTTTTCGGTTAGGAAACGCCATTTGCCACGGGGAAGGTTGAGCTTGGTGAGGCCTGCAAAATATACGCGGTCGAGGCGCTTTACCTCGTAGCCGAAATGTTCGAGCATACGGCGTACAATCCTGTTGCGGCCAGAGTGAATTTCTATGCCGATGATGTTCTTGCTGTCGCCAACATAGCTTACTGCGTCGGCGGCGATGAATCCGTCCTCGAGCTCGATGCCGTCGGCCAGAGCTTGCAGGTCGGCGCGGGTAATGTCGCGGTCGGTCTCAACCTGATATATTTTCTTCTTCTCGTACGACGGATGAGTGAGTTTCTTCGTAAGGTCGCCATCGTTGGTAAGCAGCAGCAGACCAGTGGTGTTGCGGTCGAGACGGCCCACAGGGTAAATCCTTTCGGGGCAGGCGTCCTTCACCAAGTCCATCACGGTGTGGCGTTCCTCGGGGTCATCGACTGTGGTAACGCAGTTTTTCGGTTTGTTGAGCAGAATATAGACAAGCTTTTCGGGGTTGATGATTTCGCCGCCGAAACGCACTTCGTCGCCTGGCTTAACCTTGGTACCCAGTTCGGTAACAACTTCGCCATTTATCGTAACTACGCCGGCCTGAATGTAGGTGTCGGCTTCACGGCGCGAGCAAACGCCAGCGTTAGCGATGTACTTGTTGAGGCGGATTTCCTCGGTGTTCTTCTTTGCCTGCTTCGGTTTCTCGGAGCGGTGCAGACGCCTTTCCTGATAGTTGTTTTCATCGAACTCGTCGAAGTTGTCGTAGTCCTTGTAGTTCTTTGTGCGGAACCTGTCTGGCTTACCGGCGGGACGACCGCCCTTGTGGGCTGCGCTGTGCTTCTTTTGGTATTCGGGTGCGTCGTAGTATTTCGATGCCTTGTCCTTCTTCTTGCCCGAGAAATTGCGGTTGTCGGGGTTGCGCATATCCTCGTCGAACGAGCGCGGTTTTCTGTCGCGGTTGAACTTGTTGCTGCGAGGAGTATAGTCGTCGTCGCGGTCGAAGTTGCGGCGTTCGCGTGGAGCCGAATTGCGGTCGTTGCGGTCGCGGTTGAACTTCGGTTTATTGTTGTTCCTGCGGTCACGGCTGTCGCGTGGTCCGCGGGTTTCGTCGTCGTCAAATGTTCTCATTTGTTGTGTTGTTATAGTTAATAAAGGAACGCAATAAATGCGTTCCTATTGTTCTGTGTCTAATTTATTATATCCACATTATAAGCTTCGAATCCTGCTTGTACGGCAGAAGGTCGTTCTTTGCGTAGGCGCGGATTGCGTAGTTGTAGATTCCGGTCTTGTGCGGTGCGCCTTCGATGCGGAATACTGCAATCTTGCCGTTGCATTCCTTCAGCTTGAACGGCATCTTTTCGTCGATGACTATAGATCCGTCCTGCTTCTTCGAAACTGCTATTGCTTCGATACCTATGTCGTTGGGTGACAAACGGTTGAGGTTCAATGTTATCTCTCCGTATGCATCCTGCGGATTCTCAAACTCGGTGGTGTGGAAGTCAATCTTCAGAACTTCTACGAAATTCCAAGCGCGTGCAGCCTTCTGCTTCCAGTCAACAATCTCGAATACCTTTGCATAGTCGTTTTCGGCCAGTTCGGTCGAGCGCTTGTAGAGCTTGCCGTAGAATCTGTCCTTGTAGTCGTCAATCATGCGCTTTGTGGTGAACATCGGTACGATTTCTGCAATCGACTTCTTTATGCACTTAACCCAGCGGTGAGGAATACCATCCTCGCTGCAGTCGTAGAACATCGGAACAATTTCGTTTTCGAGCATATTGTAGATTGTCTGCGTGTCGAGTTCGTTCTGGAAGTCCTGGTTTTCGTAAACGCGTTCCTGTGGCAATGCCCAGCCTGCACCTTCACGGTAACCTTCAACCCACCAGCCGTCGAGTACGCTGAAATGTAATGCACCGTTCATTACGGCCTTCATTCCGCTGGTTCCCGATGCTTCGAGTGGACGGGTAGGTGTGTTCATCCAAATATCTACACCCTGTACGAGTTTCTTTGCCAGACCTATGTCGTAGTCCTCGATGAACAAAATCTTGCCGAGGAATTCCGGACGCTTCGAGAATTCAACGATTCTCTTGATGAGGTCCTGACCTGCACCATCGTTCGGGTGAGCCTTACCTGCAAAGAGTATCTGTACCGGCATCTTCGGGTTATTGAGGATTGCGGCAAGTCTTTCTGGGTTGCGGAACAACAGGTCGCCACGCTTGTAGGTAGCAAAACGACGTGCAAAACCGATTGTAAGTACCTTTTCGTCAAGTTTTTCGAGTACGGTAACCATGTTGCTTGGCGATTCGTAGCTGCGTATCCAGTTTTCGCGAACGCGGTTCTTCACATAGTTGATAAGTCTTGTACGTTGCAACTTGCGGATGTCCCAGATGTCGGCATCGTCAACATTGTTAATCTTTTCCCAGAATTTCGGATTCGACATATCTGACAGGAAGCCTTCTCCGAAGGTTGTTTCGTGGAGTTTCTGCCATGTCTTCGATGTCCAGGTCTGGTAGTGAACGCCATTGGTAACGTAGCCAACGTGGTTTTCTTCTGGGAAGTAGCCGTTCCAAAGCGGAGCGAACATCTTCTGCGATACGATTCCGTGTAGCCACGAAACGCCGTTCACTTCCTGCGAAATGTTTGCTGCCAGGTAGCTCATCGAGAACTTGTCGTTGGGGTTGAGGCGACCGAGCGACATCATCTTGTCCCAAGTTATCTTGAGACGGTCTGGATAGTGCGACATGTAGGTACGCAACATATTTTCTTCGAATGCGTCGTGTCCTGCTGGAACTGGCGTATGTGTTGTGAACAAGGTTGATGCCCTTACTATTTCGAGTGCCTCGTCGAACTTGAGGTTGCGAGCCGAAATGAGGTCGTTGAGTCTTTCGAAACCGATGAAAGCAGCGTGACCTTCGTTGCAGTGGTAAATGTCTGGCTTCAGACCGAGAGCCTTGAGTACGCGGGTACCGCCGATGCCGAGAATCATTTCCTGTTTGAAACGGAATTCCCAGTCGCCACCATACAGACGCGAGGTTATCAGTTTGTCCTGGTCTTGGTTGTCAATGTCATCGGTATCAAGTAAGTACAGAGGAATACGACCAACATTTGCTCTCCATATCTTCACATAGACATTTCGTCCGGGGAACCTTACGATGATGCGCTTCTGTACACCGTTCTCATCGAGTTCGGGAACAACTGGTATCTTGTTGAAATCCTGTGCGATATAGTTGGCTTGCTGTTTGCCTTCGAGGGTAATTGTCTGCTTGAAATAGCCATACCTATATAATAAGCCGATACCAATCATGTTGGTATTGGTGTCGCTGGCTTCCTTCAGGTAGTCGCCTGCAAGGATTCCGAGACCACCCGAGAAAATCTTCAGGTTGTCGTGCAGACCGTATTCCATGCTGAAGTATGCAATCTGTGGAGACTTCTTGTCCTTGCTGGCATCCATGTATTTCTTGAAGTTGTTGTAAACGCGGTTGTAGAGCTGGCAGAATTCATTGTCGTTCTCGAGTTCCTTCATGCGGTCGATTGAAACTTCTTCGAGGAATACTCTTGGATTGTATCTCTTGTCGCGCCACAGGTCAACGTCGATGCGCTTGAACATTGCCGATGCATCGTAGTTCCATGTCCACCAAAGGTTGTTGGCTATTTCCTGCAGTCCTTCAAATTGCTTCGGAAGGTCTGATTTTATTTCTGCCTGACGCCAGATTGGAGAAGTTTCCTTTGGCATAATCGTGCGTTCTATCTTGGTGTGCTGCATCCTGTAGTTTATTGCTTCAGCGCGTTCTGCAATCTTGCTCTTTGCTATTGCGTATGCTTCGATGTACTTTTCTACAAGCGATCTCCACAGAGCCTTCTTCGATGCTGCTGTTGCTGCTTCCGAAACTTTCTTGCGGCTGTCGGCATCGAGGTTTGCAAAGTATGCCATGCGTTCTGCCAAGTTGGCGACAACTTCGTCGTTGTTGTCTTCGTTGCGGTCGATTACGGTTACGCAGTTGTCGAATCTGTCGATGTTTTGCTTCGACCACATTCCGAATCCCGACAACGAAGTCGTTATTGTAGGAACACCGAATGCTATACTTTCGAGTGGAGTGTAGCCCCATGGCTCGTAGTACGAAACAAATGCTGTCAGGTCGATACCTTGTAAAACATCGTAGTATTTCATGTTGAATACGCCGTCGTCGCCATTGAGGTATGATGGAACGAACACTACTTTAACCTTGTTTTCTGGACGGTTTGTAAGTCCGAGGCGTTTCAACTGGTTGAGAATCGGGTCATATTCGGCATCGTGTAGACCGTGAGTGAGGTTCTTGTTCTCGATATTTGCGTTTTCGCCGTTGAGTGCAGCAAGAAGGCTCTTCTGTGGACCGTAGTTGTTGCCAGGAACAAGGATGTATGCAAGAATTTCGCGGTTTACATTTGCATTGTGGTTAAGCTTGTCGAGTGCGTCAACGAAAATGTTGTAGCCCTTGTTGGTGTATTCGTAGCGTCCCGAAGTTGCGATAATCAGCGGGTCTTCCTTGAATTTGTAAGAT
This sequence comes from Bacteroidales bacterium, assembly GCA_045112395.1. GTDB lineage: Bacteria > Bacteroidota > Bacteroidia > Bacteroidales > ML635J-15 > Bact-19. Next base: position 4,883 of record JBGUHW010000066.1, on the reverse strand, counting down.
GTAAGCTTTTCGGCAACATCAATCATCTTCTGGCGAGCCTTGCTGCGAATCTTGGCTGCTTCTTCTGCCTTCGGAATAAAGTCGTCCTCAAATCCGTTTGGTGTTACCACGTCGGCGGGTTTGGTGAGCAGTTGAGCGCATTCCGACTGTGTAATGTCGCTAACGGTAGTGAAGACATCGGCATTGATTGCGCTTATCTTTTCAAGGCTGTGTTTTGAAATTATGTTGAACTGGCGAGCCATGTTTTCGCCGTTGTAGTTTGCAAGGTCCTTGTACAGCGGAAGTCCGTTTCCAGCTATCGAACGACCTATTGCGGTTGCGTGGGTTGTGAAAGCCGTTGCAATGTGCGGTGCGTTCTTCTTGAGGTAGAGGATACCTGTGCCGGTCATCCACTCGTGGAACTGAGCTAGAATTGCATCATTTGCCGAGAGGTTGAAGTCGCAGAAACTTTCGATGACCTTACCAGCGGTGTAGCCGAACAGAGCCGGTTCGATGTAGTCCCACTGTCCCGACAGAGAGTCGAGCTTGTAGTCTTCCCAGAAGTCGGCGAAAATCTTGTCCTTTTCGCTGATGAAATCGGTGAAACTGATGAGTATTACCTTCGGGCTTCCGCAGATGTTCCAGCGTCCGGTACGTACGCGCAGTCCAGTTGATGCAGCGTACTGCTTCCATTCTGCGAAGAGAGCCGGCTCCTCGATGAACTCGGAGTTTTCGTTTGTTCCGTATGTGTCGGGGCCGATGAAGATGAGATCGCCGCAGCGTTCCGACAGTGCCAATGATTTTGTTGAAATTACGGTGTGAATTCCACCTACCTTGTTGCAAACTTCCCAACTTACTTCGAATATGTAGTCGAGATTAAGAGTGTTGTTCATATATGATATGTTTTTTTGATAAACTATAATTTTTAGGTCAACAAAAATAATGAAATTTTAATGAATACAAATGACCTTGTAGTTATTTTTTTTGATATTTTTTTAGGTTCGAATGAGTTGTTGAAAAAAAATATGTCAAGGTTTGGCTAGTTGCATATATTTGTTTATCTTTACATTTTGATTGCTTTTGTTTAATTTGCTGAAACTCAAATGTATTTTTGCAAAACATACGGCTGTTGGCAATTGGACTTGATGTTTTTGCCCATAATATGGTAGCGGATTATGCAAAAGATTTATTAACAAGTAATGGAATACTGTATGAAGAGACTTTTTATTTTAACTATATGCATGTTGGTGAGTGTGTCAATGTTTTCGCAGACAGTGACACTAAGTTTTACCGGTCGCGGTAGTGGAGGAGTAGTTACAGAAGAAAGGTATCAGCAGATTGATAGTCTGAAGATTAGCGATATTACACGGCAATGGGAGCAGATGATTTATTATCCCGATACGGTAGTGTTGTTGGAGGCGCTTGCCGTTCCGATGCTTAATGTGAAGCAGTCGGGTTTGGAGCAGAATGTGCCAAATCCGTTCAATTGTGTTACCGAGGCCATGTTGAACATGTACGAAGGTGGCAATGTGACATTACAAGTGTTTGATGCAGGAGGCAGGGAATACCTCTCGTATAATGGAAAATTGCCTGCTGGCGAACATCTTTTCGAAATAACACTTGCTATTCCACAGACATATTTCCTGACAGCCGTGACAAGCACCGGAAGACACATGGTCAAGATGGTAAACCTTGGAAGTTGCGGGATCAACAGCATGGTGCTAAAATCGAGTTCCGACATTACTGTTAGCTCGAAGGCAGTGGTAGCTAACGAATTCGACTTGGGCGACGAGATGGAATATCAGGCATACACGACATATAATAATATTGTTTTTGATGCAACTTTGAATCAGGTGCAGAACGATAGCGAGGACATTACCATTCATTTCAATATTCCGTATTGCCGCTATACTATGAATGTCGACAAAAGATATGGATGCGATTTTTATGAGCTGAATGGCGTAACTTATTATGAAAGCACTAGTCGCGCGGCAACTTTAAATCTTACTTCTGCTGGTGGTTGCGACAGCGTTGTAGTCGTAGATGTAATAATTGACCATCCAACACGGACAGAGGAAAGCATTACGGCTTGCCAGCCTATTTATTGGAATGAAATAAGTTGTACCACAACTGGTGATTATGTTGCGGAACTTATATCGCGTGGCGGTTGCGACAGCATTGTTACCTTGCATTTCACTAGGGCAGACAGTCTTGTGAATCATATTTATGAGTCGGACTGCTACAGCGCTACATGGAACGACGAAACTTTCTATGAAACAGGCGATTATGTCCGTCATTTCCAGACACAGTACTGGTGCGACAGCATTGTGCATTTTCACTTTACAAATCTGACCGATGATGTTGTTGATGTTGTACATGCCTGTGACCAGTTCACATGGATAAATGGACGTACATATTATGGAAATAATGATACCGATACGGTACATCTCATTAACCAGTACGGCTGCGACAGCATTGTTAGGCTAGATTTGACTCTCAATCGCACGGGCTTTACCAGAATCGATAGGTTGGCTTGCGGACAGTTTGAATTTTATGGACACACTTATACAACATCGGGTACATATACCGAGACATTGGACAATCCTTATACAGGATGTGACAGCATTATAGAGCTGCATCTTACGGTTATTAACGATACTATAGTAGATATATACGAGGACGGTTGTGATTCTTTCGTTTTCGAAGGACAGACATATACGCAGTCGGGTGTGTATGATATTCATCATCATCCGAACAATTATTGCGATAGTATTGTTCGACTGCATCTTACAATTGGTCACAACACTTATTCGGAAGAAACAGTAGTCGCGTGTGATTCATATACATGGTGGGGTGAAGAATACACAACTTCAGGAAACCACGAGCATGTAATTACATGGGGCAATCATGAAGGTTGTGATAGTATAATTACACTTTATCTTACAGTAAATCATTCTGTTACTAGTGACAAAACAATAAATGCTTGCCGTGAGTATAATCTTAATGGAGAACGTATAACGGAATCTTGTACTCGAGTAGTTACATATACTGCAGTAAATGGATGCGACAGCACGGTGACATACACTATTAATATATTTGGAGACATTCAAACTGAATTTACACAATATGCTTGCGGTTCGTTCCAATGGAATGGCGAAACTTTCAATGCGAGTGGCGACTATGAAAGGCATGTGACTCCAGTTTTGTATTGCGACAGTACAGTAACTATGCACCTTTTCATTGGTTCTCCAGATAATATAGAAGATGTGCAGGCTGCTTGTGATTCTTACGTATGGCAGGGACAAACTTATACTGCAAGTGGAACGTATACCAAGACATTGACAAACATTTATGGTTGCGATAGTGTTGTAACTTTACGTCTTACAATAAATGATAGCTATAATGTGACGGACACTCGCGAAGCTTGCGATTCCTACGAATGGGAAGGTACTACATACACTACAAGTGGTTCGTACACAAAGACATTGCACTCGGTACATGGATGTGATAGTGTTGTGACATTGAATCTGACTGTAAAATATAGTGTGGAACATGAATTGTGGGATACAGCTTACGGTCCGTTTGATATAAGCGAAGGCAGTATATACGATGTGTTCCGTACGACATATTTGGATGGTCGTTACGATACGTTGGGTCCGAAGATATGGAACGATGTAATGTATACACAGAGTGGTAATTACAGGCAGACATTTATTGCCGCAAATGGTTGCGACAGTATAGTAACTTTGCACCTAGTATATCATGAGCGTGTATATGATACGCGTGATGGCAATACATATCTTTCCATGGAATATGGCAACCAGGTATGGACAACCGAGAATATGAAGTATTTGCCAGAGGTACATAAGGATAGGAGTTCTACTGAACCGAAATATTATGTGTATGGTTATGCACCAAATGGGACGCCAAATGTGGGAACAGCTCATAATAGGCCAAACTATACTACATACGGAGTGCTGTATAATTATCCTGCTGCTGCGCAGACGGCTTGTCCGGAAGGCTGGCATTTGCCAAGCCAGTCGGAGTGGGAGACTCTAGTAACATATTTGGGATCTCATGGCGAATATTGTGGAACGAATATGGCAAATGTGGCAAAGTCGATGGCTGCAAACGAACTGTGGTATTCGAGCGATGTGAATTGTGCTGTTGGAAATAATATGCAGGATAATAATTCGTCTGCTTTCAACGGTAAACCAGGTGGATACTTAGGTTCTGGCAATGGCAATATAACAACAAATTCTTTTGCTCAAATTACTAAAGAAGCCAACTGGTGGACATCTACTTCTGGACAACGTGCACTAATTAAGTATGATTCACCTTCGGTTGTGATCGAATCTAAGGCCCTTACATGGGGATTCAGTGTTCGTTGCGTAAAGGATTAGGAATAATACCAAATTATAAAAATGGGCAGTCGATAGGCTGCCTGTTTTTTTTTTATGAGAAAAACAGAAAACCTTGATTGCCGCCTTGGCTGGGTTAAGAAAATCGGCGGAACGAAGCGTAAAAAATCAGTCTGTTTGATGCCGAAATGAAATGAAGGCAAGTTTCTGATTTTTAGTGCAGAGCAACCGATTTTTAGCGAAGCAGACTCAGCGGACATGGTTTTTGTTTACTTTTTACTAATAATTGTCAAAGACAATCATGAGCACCTCTGAAAATCAATAGTAGGGGCGAATAACAAGTAAAAGCTCTCGCGGCTCGAGCGAAATGTAAAAGAGCAAATCATAATTTTCTCTCTTTTATTTTTGATAGGATATAAATATCGCTTAACTCCACTCGATATGTCGTCTGATTCTTTTTTTGAAGTAAACAAAAAAGCCACAGAATCTGTGGCTTTTTCGTGGTCCCACTAGGGCTTGAACCTAGGACCCCCTGATTATGAG
>JBGUHW010000065.1:0-3566 GCA_045112395.1 Bacteroidales bacterium | reverse complement strand
TCCAATGCCCTCAAGGAACGAGGTGTAAACTACACAAAATTATAGGCAAAAAAACACAGGGTAGGATATGAAAGCAACAAAGAACATAATCAAGAAGGAAATTTTGGATTTGATTCCAAATACGGTGCAGGAACGCAGAAGATTCATAAGAAAGCAGTTGGGGGTACTATGCGACAGCAGTGTGTTTTGCCCTGCCATTGGGACGCAGGTAAAGGTGGAAAGCAAAAGCATTGTTGAAATTGCCCAAAACGCGGCTGTTTCGGTTGCATCTACGGTTGCGGCACTGAATCTGGCAAATTTGCTTCAGAATGCCGAATACGAAAAGATGGATATGCCAAGTTCCGCTACACAGAAAAACAAGTTCCAGGCGGCATTTATGATACATCTGCGCGTCAGGCTTACAGGATTTGGAATAGCAAAGGTGCTTGTTGCTGCGACGGAACATAATGGTGTGCTATATTATTCGGCGACAATACCTCCGAAATAAAAAAATCGTGAACTTCTGCCCACGATTTTTCAAGCACTGCGGCAGGAACACACATTCCGCGCAACTCACAATGCTAATCGGGACAAAGATAGTGAAAATATTAATACAGACAAGTAAAAAAAATAAAATAAATCAAATCATTATGGCAAGCAGGACAAAACAGATACTAATCGCGGCAGCAGTCTTTGTGGTACTGGCTGCAACTTGTGCCGTACTTGGCTGCCTGTATGTGGCGGAGCGCAACAAGTACGAGCGTCAGCAGCGCAATGTAGTTGCACTCACCACCGAAGCCGACACGCTACGCACTCGCAACGGTCAGTTGGCTCTCGACAACGGAGTGCTACAGTTGCAGGTTCGTGAACTGCGCGACGGTGCAGTACCGGAACTGGAACGCGAGATTGAGAACCTGCGCCTGAAGCTGCGCCGTGTGGAATCGTATTCGACGACTGTGGTTCTTACCACCGACACGCTCACAGTGGAACGCACCGATACTCTTGTCGTCCGCAATACCGATACCGTCCGCATACTGCAATTCGACTACTACGACGAATTTACACGCATTAGCGGCTACAGCGACAACGACACTGCGCTGCGCATATCATACGCAACGACAGACAGCATTGTGCAGGTTGTGTATAAAGGGAAGCGCACAAAATGGTGGCGCATCTTCCAGCCACGACCGCTGCACCAGCGCATCTACAGCAAGAATCCCCATACTACTATACGATACAGCCAAACAATTTTCATCGCTAAGTAATCGCTTTTTTTATTGTCCGTCGGGGTTCGGGATTCCTCGTCGGACACTTTTTTGTCAAACATCAAATTGTAAATTGATATGTCACAGGTAATCAAAGGAAAAACAAACTACGGTCTGATAGACTACTGCCGTCATCAGCTTGGCAGACCATACTGGTTTGGTACAAGCGGACAGATTTCATCGCAGGATTTGCTCAATACCAAAAGCAAACAATTTCCGAAACACTATATGAAGTCGCCAGACTATAAGGTTCTGAAAGACGACTATAAAAAGCAACTTGGCGTTAAAGTCCACGATTGTATGGGCTTAGTCGAAGGGTATCTGTGGAGCGATGATCCCGATAAGGCTGCGAAGTTCGCTTCCAACAATTTCCCAGACTGGAGCGCAAACGGTTTCTACAACCATTGCACACGCAGAGGTTCAGATATGTCTAAAATGCCCGATGTTCCAGGAATAGCAGTTTTTATGGACGGACATATTGGTATATATGTGGGTAACGGAGAAGTGATTGAAGCACGAGGACACGCCTACGGAGTTGTTACTACCAAACTGAATGAGCGCAAATGGGTTCGCTGGGCTTATATTGACGAGATAGAATACCAGACACCACAACAGGCAGTAGCCGACATCGCCGAAAAAAAAAACGGAAAACCGCAAAAACAATTCTGCTGTGGACTTCGGTAATCGGCGGCGTAGCACTGCTGACATTCGGAGCAATAAAAGCATATAAATACTGGAAAAACGGAGATTAAGATATGGCAACACAGGCACAGAAACAGGAATTTATCCAAAAGATGTGGCAAGCAATCCTTAACAACCGCCACCGCTTGCAGGGGCTGTTCCCGTCGGTCATTATCGCACAAAGCGGTTTCGAGAGTGGCTGGGGACAGGACGGCATAGCCAAAAACCACAACAACTACTTTGGATTCAAGGTGGGCAGTGGGCGAATATACAGCGACCGCTGGAACGAAGCCAACGGAAAACGCTCGTTCAGCACCAAGACAAACGAGTATTACAACGGCAACAAGACCACAATAAAGGACAGTTTCCGTGTGTACGACAATATGGAAGATTCGCTTGTCGATAGGAATGCGCTTGTGCAGACCATATACAAGTCGGCACTGTCGGCGCGTACACCTTTGGAGCAACTGACGGCTCTGAAGAATGGCGGATATTCCACCAGTCCAACCTACGCAAACGATATATGGAAACAAATTCAGCACGACGGACTGACACGCTACGATGAACTTCTCCAGCAAGCACTTGCCGAAGATGCAAAAAAAAAATCTGCCAAAGCCCAGAATAAGCCCAATTCCGCCGCTAAAACTGGACTTGAGAAAAAGGAACGGAAACTCAAAGGCTGGCACATCGGACTGATAGTTGTCGGTTCGCTTGCGCTTGTCGGAGGTGTAGGATATTTAGTATGGAGGAACTTGAACAATGAAAAATAACTCGCTTAATTGCATAACTAATATATTAGATAAATTTATGACAACAAAGAAAACGACAACCAAAAAGACCGCAAAGAAGTCTGCGCCCAAGGCAAAGACTACTACGGCAAAGAAAACGCGCAAGGCAACCGAAAAGCAACTGGAAGCCTTGAAAAAGGCTCGTGAGGCTCGTGCCGAAGCCAAGAAAGCCGAAAAGAAGGCAGCAAAGGCAAAGGCGGAAGCAAAGAAAACCATTAACAAGGCAAAGGCAACCGCCAAGAAGGTAAAGGCTTCTGCAAAGAAGTCAATCAAGAAGGCTCTTACCAGCGCAAAGAAACAGGTGCGCAAGACCGTAAGCAAGGCTACAACCAGCACACGCAAGCGCATTACCAAAAGCACCAAAGCAATCATCGACCGCACAGCAAAATCCCTGAAGAAAAAGGGACTGGCAGGCGAATTTTCCGAGTTGGAGGCAGTAAATATGCTGTTCTTCTATATGTGGAACGACTGGTGTCAGGATGAGTGTCTAAAGATATTCGGCAACATTATGGGCGACCACTTCTGGTCAAAATGGAATCTTTATGCAGGTCAGCAGAATACCGTTATGGGCGGTTTTGAATCACTATGGGCTTCGATGACCGACGACAATAGGGAGAAACTGTTGGCAAGAGCTATTGAGGTGCAGTCGAAAAAACGACGCAGATAATTTCTGCAACAACTTGCATAATTCCTAAAAAGTGCTTATACTTGTCCCATTGAAACGAAATAGTAATGCTAACTAAAGGGAAATGACATACCACACACTTAAAGCACTGAAACGGCGATGTTTAGCCGTTCCCGAAAATCGGGCAGTCTCAAATTTGAGATTGCCCGATTTTTTTTGTGCCACTTT
>JBGUHW010000064.1:0-40739 GCA_045112395.1 Bacteroidales bacterium | reverse complement strand
AAGATACAATCTGCAAGACTCCATATCTATACTAATGACAATATGCGACATAACAGGGAATATTATTACATCGGCGAGGACGGAACTAAAAGCTGGCAATATAGAATCTGAAATTATAAAATTCGAAATGCCAAAAGGTTATCTGCGCCTTTCACCCATGAGCATTGGATTCGAAATATTGGACAGCAACGGCAAATCCGCGATTTCATACCCGAATGTAATGAATGTGCCTTATTTGAAGAAAGATTCGCTATCAGGATACCTGAATATCCCAATAAAAATCACGAAGAACTAATCTTTAGAACAAGTTTCTCACTTCTTTTTTCAGAAGTTCCAAAGCCTCCTGCGTAGGTGACTTTTCAATTTCAATCAGCTTCTCGAAAACGGCTTGGCTGTAAACCATTGCATTATCCATCGAATTTAGCCCCTGAAGGCACATATTCAACATCTGGATAGTACGTTCTTTTGCATTTCGCGTAGCCTCCCATGCCTCGGACGACACATAAAGCTGTTGCGACAAATTGTGCTCGAACTCTGCCCTTATCGTAATGAGCATTTGCCTGTGAAGCTCCTGAACCGTCATGTTTGGAGTCTGCAAACGAACAATCACACTATTCGGAGAAATACGCTCCAAAAACAGAATTATCCTCTCGTAGGCCTGCAATCGCAAGGGGGTTATCGTTTTCTGATTTTCGAGAATTATTTGTATCTTTTTGGCTTCCAAGTCTTTCTTTAACATTTGCCTTATTACCAATATAGCTGTGACTGCTACTACAACTGCCGGAATTGTCACTATTAGAATCTGTGAAATCATTTTTAAAAACATTCAAAATTATGTTATGCAATATTAAGAAATTTAATTTAAAAGAGTTATCTTCGCAGACAATTTTTTTATTACAAATACAATGGAAAGAGTATCAAATAGATTGGAAAAAATGGCGGTATCAGCTACACTGGCTATGACCGCAAAAAGCCGTGAATTGCAGGCACAAGGCATTGATGTAGTAAATCTTAGCATTGGAGAACCTGACTTCAACACTCCTGACTACATAAAGGAAGCTGCAAAGGAAGCTATCGACCAGAACTTCTCGCACTATCCGCCAGTACCTGGTTACGAATCACTTCGCAAAGCTGTTTGTACAAAACTGAAACGCGAAAACAACCTCGACTACGAACCAGCACAAATAGTTGTATCAACAGGTGCAAAGCATTCTATCATGAACACATTGCTTACAATTGTTGACCCAGGCGAAGAAGTTATAATCCCTGCTCCATACTGGGTAAGCTACATCGAGATGGTTCGTTTCTGCGAAGGTGTTCCTGTAGTTGTAAAATGCAACATCGAATCCGACTTCAAGATGACAGCAGCTCAACTGGAAAAGGCTCTCACTCCGAAGACCAGAGCCATCATCATCTGCTCGCCATCGAACCCGACAGGTAGCCTTTACAGCAAGGCAGAATTGAAGGCTATTGCCGATGTTCTTGCAAAGCACCCAGAAGTTATCGTAATTTCTGATGAAATTTACGAGCACATCAACTTCGTTGGCGAACACGAAAGCATTGCACAGTTTGACGACATCCGTCGCCGTTGCGTTATTATCAACGGTGTATCAAAGGGTTACGCAATGACTGGCTGGAGAATCGGTTTCATAGCAGCTCCTCTATGGATTGCTAAGGGCGTTACCAAGTTGCAGGGTCAGTTCACATCTGGTGCTTGCTCAATAGCACAGAAGGCTGCCGAAGCAGCACTCAACGCAGGCAACAGCGAATGCAAGAAGATGACACAGGTATTCAAGAGCCGCCGCGACCTCGTTCTCGGTCTTTTGAAGGAAATCCCCGGACTGAAGCTCAATACTCCACAAGGTGCATTCTACATTTTTGCAGAAGTTTCCGCATTCTTGGGCAAGGAAGCAGAAGGCATGAAAATCAACACTTCCGACGACTTAGCAATGTACTTGCTTGAAAAGGGACATGTTGCAACTGTTGGTGGAATATCATTTGGTTCACCAGAATGCTTGCGTCTCTCCTACGCTACCAGCGACGACAGACTTATCGAAGCTGTAAAGCGCATGAAGGAAGCATTGGCAAAGCTGAAATAGTTTCACACCTATCAACTATAATCCCGCTTATTGTCTTTCTGAACTTGTTCCAGAATCTGATAAGCGGGATTTTTTCTTTATCAAAAGGGAACGACACCCTATCATCACAAAAAAAGCCGCCCAAATGGACGGCTTAATTTTTCTAGTCTACAGTAGAATTATTCTTCTACGCATTCCCATGAATAGTCAACAGCAGATTCTTGTGGCTTAACAACCTTATCATAGTAATCGCTGCAGTTCTTGTAACCAGCGGTCTTAAGGTCAGCGCCTTCAATTGTAAAGTCTGCTGAAGTACCTACGATAGCTGCTACATCAGGATCTGTGATTTTTGCCTTGCAAACGCAATCCTTTGGTGTGCATGATGAGAATGCCATAGCTGCGAAAGCTACTACTGCTACTACTAATAATTTTTTCATTTTATTAAACTTTAAATTAAACAAATAAATTAACGATGCAAAAGTATATACATAATATCAAAAAAACAAATAAAATCTGCAAAATTTTCAACAACAAAAAAAGGCCTCGGTTTACCGAAGCCTTTTTTATTTATAATATTTATGTTTAGTGGCACTTAACTTCTGTCTTCGAACCCAAAAGTTCTATTGTAGAATTCATGTCCTTGCACTTTTCAAAGCCCAAGCTTTCCATATCTTCCTTTGTGATAGTTTTTTCACTTCTCATATCACCATCAACATAATATTTGCACTTGCAATCCTTGCTGCATGACGACATTGCGAATAACAAACCTGCAGCTGCCAAAATAACTAATACTTTCTTCATTTTCTTATTACTTTATAAAGTTAAACATAAAATATTCAATGCTACAAAAATACAAAAAATACTAATACAATTCATTTTTTTTACCAAATCTATTCACATCTAATTCCAGCACCAATAGTCTCATCATATCCAAGTCCCAATGCATCGTAGTAATCATTCAAACCCGCGCAGTTCTTTGCATTAAGACTATTTATTTCATCCTGAGTGTATACGATTGGATCCGTATCAGTATTTTTGCCATCAGTCCACTTTGAACATGTACATTCCTTAGCACACGAAGCAAACAATACCACAGTTGCCAATGCAACAATTGAAATAATCAAAAACTTTTTCATCTTGCAATTATTAAAAATTCTGCATTACTATTCTTTTACCACCTTAACAGTCTCACAAGCACCAGCAGTATATACTTTCAGGAAATAAACGCCATCGGTCGCATTCTCAAACGAAGGACCTATGTTTATTTGCGATTCCGTGTGGCTACCGCTATATAACATCTTGCCCATTATGTCATATACCTCAATACGGTAATCGTCCGGAAAGTCTGCAATATCTACAAACAATTTATCGTTGAAAGGATTTGGATATACGGACAGGTTAATATTTTTTATTTCCTGAATATCAGTATTTTTCTGCGAATAAGAAAGATCGTCAATATATATGGTGTTGCCGAATGTGCTCAAACTCTCAATTACCAGTCGGAAGTTGTTTCCGTGAAGGCTTGATGCAGGCACAGTGAATGTATGTGTTTTCCATTCGTCCGAACCAGGGATGTATGACGATGGCCGTTCACGTGTCGCTGCTATCATACGTGAGCCGGACAATGAATGAACAAGGCGGATGGTCTCACCGCATGTCGTGGAATAGTAGAAGTATAGCTCATCGGTATAGCCATCGCTTTCTTTCTTTGCAGCAGCAACCTTGAAGGATATTTCCAAGTCAGTACTGTCATTGTCAAGGATTATGTTTGGCAAGTAAATTTTATTCTTTGAATTTGCTGTCTTTGAGTTTCTAATCCTTAGTGCCTTGCCAGAAACACCACCTGAGGACTGCATCCAACTTTCCGTACCATGATTCCACCAATTGTCATCATCATTTGAAGAAGGATTCGGATTGTAGTTTTCTACATAAAAGTCGTTGGCTTCATTTCCGGTAATAAGTGGGAATGTTGAGGTTTCAAAATGCTCTGTATAAGGCAGTTCGTAACCCTCCATCTTGTCATATACACGCAACGTATTCTCCTTTACCAGCGAATTGCCATCAACACTGTTTTCAACGTGCAGTTCTGTATCGAATTTGCCAGATATATTGTAGGTTACTTCCGGATTTTCTTCTTCCGATGTTGCAGGTGTGCCTCCTTCAAATCTCCACAGGCGCGATTCAATAGAGGAGGTATTATAGGTATAATCATTGTAGGTTACTGTTGCTCCTGTACATATCATGGTCTTGTTCTGGTTGAAATCGGCAATCGGCGAACATTCCTCGTCAATGTAATCGTCGTCGGTTCCTGTAGCAATACGGTTTTCCGCCGTCCACAGGTTATTTCGGTACGACACATCCGAGTTGAGTGTAGCCCTCATCACGGCAGCCTGACCATTTGTAAACATACGATAACAATAACTGTAGTCCATGAAGTTCTGTACATTGTCAAGGCTGCCACAGGTTACTGCGTCAAGAACACATGAAGTATGACCTATGGTATTTGGAGTATCTTCAATTTCATCGTCAATGTCACAATTTTCTGCCATTCCTGGATCATTTGTACTTCCCCATGGGTGCGGAAGATTCAAATAGTGACCAGCTTCATGCGTGAGTGCCAAATTTATGTAATTGTAAAGCAATATTATTCCGTCCCATTCATCTGGAGCTGTTCCCGGATAGTACGAATAACCAGCTACACCACTGCTACTCATTGATTTAACTGTCCATACATTCAAGTATTTCGAATTGTCCCAGCTACCAGCAATCGCCTTTGCACTTTCGTCACCATGATTAGTAGCGGAAGAATATACACGATGAACGCCCATCGTACAATTTCCGTCTGGATCCTTCCGCGCAAGGCGAAACTCTATCTTAGTGTCAGCTGCTATCGGCTTGAACTCCTCCTTTATAGAGGCAGTGTCAGAACGCATCTTTCTGTAGTCCTTGTTCATCTGGTCTATTGCAGCCTGAATCTCCTCCAGGGAAATATTTTCACTACCATATTCATGCAAGACATGAAAAACAACAGGGATTACATACACTTCATCGTCATCATCCTTTGGATTTTGCCGAACGTATTCACGAACAAAATCTTTCAGTTTTGCTCTGTTTAACGCAATCTGCGGATTATGCCTAACCATTTCATCGTAAACAGAATCCGTTCCGCAGCGGAACCATCCCTCCTCTTGTTCTTGTGCCTTAGAAAATAACGGCAACAAAAACATTATACCTATTAATAATATATTTACAATCTTCATAAGAAAAATTTTTGCAAAGGAACAAAAAATATTTAAAAATTCAAGTTTAGCTTTGCTGATTTAAAAGAATATTCAAATCATCAAACCTAGAAACATGAAACATTGAAACGGGCGTATGCCCATAGAAACGGTGAAGCCATTAGGGCTAAAAGTCGAACAGGCTGAAAGGCTAACAGCCAAAAAGTAATAACTTTCGGCACGATATGGCTTCAAGCCTGTGAGCCTTCGAGCCTGCAAGCCCCAAATCTTCAAAACTGTGCCTGCCATAGAAACGTTAAACCAGAAACGTACGTAGCACATGAAACTTGAAACCAGAAACTGGCTTTAGCCCTTGAAACATTTTATTATCTTTGCACTTCCAATTTTAACAAGGAAATGGAATTTGACCTAATATCAGAATATAGACCCACAGGAGACCAGCCTCAAGCGATACGAGAACTTACCAACGGCATTCTCAACGGGCAGAAACACCAGACTCTACTAGGCGTCACTGGTAGTGGAAAAACATTTACTATTGCAAACGTAATAAAAAACATAGGACGCCCTGTTCTTGTATTGAGCCACAACAAGACTTTGGCAGCACAGCTTTACTCTGAATTCAAATCTTTTTTTCCAAAGAATGCCGTCGAATATTTTGTATCGTACTACGACTATTATCAGCCCGAAGCCTACCTGCCTACAACCGACACATATATAGAGAAAGACCTCTCAATAAACGACGAGATTGAAAAGCTACGACTGAGCGCAACAAGCGCACTGCTGTCGGGACGAAACGATGTGATTGTAGTATGCTCTGTGTCGTGCATATACGGCATAGGAAATCCAGAGGACTTTCACGCCAATACTATAAAGGTATCGCGCGGAGACAACATCGGTCGCGACAATCTGCTTAGAAAACTTGTTGACGGACTTTATTTCCGTAGCGACATAGACTTCAAGAGAGGAAGTTTCAGGGTAAAGGGCGACACCGTTGACATTTTCCTTGCTCACCACGATGTAGGACTGAGAATAACATTTTGGGACGACGAAGTGGAGGACATTTATATGTTTGAACCTTACACTGGTGAGAAACTGGAAGTAATGGAAACTGCAAACATATATCCTGCAAATATCTTCGTAACGACAAAAGACAAAACCATTGCTGCTATAAAGCAAATACAGGACGACCTAGTGCTGCAAGCTGAATATTTCAGGAAAGAAGGCAAAAACTTGGAAGCGAAAAGACTAGAAGAACGAGTTACCTACGACATGGAAATGATTAAGGAACTTGGATATTGTAGCGGAATTGAAAACTACTCAAGATACTTTGACGGACGTAAGCCAGGCGGACGACCATTCTGCCTGATTGACTACTTCCCGAAGAACTTCATAACAGTAATAGATGAAAGCCATGTTACTATTCCACAGATTGGCGGCATGATTGGTGGAGATAGGTCACGCAAGGAAAACCTTGTCAATTATGGATTTAGGCTTCCCGCAGCAATCGACAACCGCCCTCTTACTCTACCAGAATTCGAATCTATGGTTGACCAAGTGATATATGTAAGCGCAACACCTGCCGACTACGAACTCAAAAAGAGCGAAGGTATAATTGTTGAACAGATAATCAGACCCACAGGACTTTTGGATCCAATTATAGAAGTCAGACCGACAGAAAACCAAATTGACGACCTGATGGAAGAAATAAGAGTTCGTGCAGAACGAGACGAAAGGATTCTGGTAACCACTCTAACCAAACGCATGGCGGAAGAACTCACCAAATATTTCCACAAGTATGGAATACGATGCGAATACATACACTCCGATGTCGAAACATTGGAACGAGTGCGTATTCTATCGGATCTTCGCAATGGGCTATTTGACGTACTAATAGGTGTTAACCTACTGCGCGAAGGACTTGACCTGCCGGAAGTCTCCTTAGTAGCAATTATTGATGCCGACAAAGAAGGTTTCTTGCGTTCGGACCGATCACTAACGCAGACCGCAGGCCGCGCGGCACGAAACATAAACGGAAAAGTCATAATGTATGCGGACAAGATTACCGGCTCCATGCAACGGACAATAGACCAGACAAACTATCGTCGCGAAAAGCAAATGAAATATAATGCAGAGCACAACATTACGCCAAGACAGATTGTCAAGTCCAACATCACCAATGCACTGAACCAAGGCAACATAAACTACGACATTAACGTGGAATCGGAACTGAACATAGCCGCAGACCCAGTAGTGCCATACATGAACGACGTGGCTTTGCAAAAGGCAATCAAGAATGCAGAACGATTAATGGAAGCAGCATCGGCAAGATTAGACTTCATTGAAGCAGCAAAGTACAGGGACGAAATGTTTGCATACCGCAAAGAACTTGAAAAAAGGAAAGCAAACAAATAGATAAATAACTAACTAATAGCAACTTGCAGTACATAGGCAGACGAACAAACAATACTTGTTAATAAAACGAATATAAAAAAAAGAAAAAAAATATAATCGGAAATTGTAGTTAAAAAAAAATTAATACCTTTGCGTTTATTATTAAAGACACAAAATAGATTTTGTATGAAAAGATTTAGTTTAGTAATAGTCATTCTGTTAGCTGTGCAATTCGTATTCGCACAGACCGCTTCTACAACGGTAACAAACAAGGAAGCTATGACATATGGATTGAACTACATGAAGTCTCAGTACCCGACTAGAGCAAATATGTCTATAAGTTCTTACGAACTTTTAAAGTCGGAAACCACAGGAAAGGACTGCTACCATGTATTCAACCTAGAAAACGGTGGATTCGTTATTGTATGTGCCGACTTAAGAGGCACGCCAATCCTTGGATACTCAGACGAAGGTGAATTCAATTTCAACGAGGTTGCTCCTGCAACTCAGGAATGGATTAAACATTATATGCAACAATTGGATGTAATTGAAGCAAAAAACATTAATGTTTCGGAAAAAAATATTGCAGCATGGAATATTAACGCTACACGTTCAAACACCCGTGGCGTTGAAGCTATGTTACAAACCAAATGGAACCAGAGCTACCCATACAATATGTTATGCCCAGCACACACACAAGGAGACCACGGACATACATATACAGGATGTGTTGCTACAGCAATGGCTCAGGTTATGAAATATTGGAATTATCCACAGAAAGGAAGCGGAACCGTTTCTTATTTCTGGGGTTCATGGAATATCATTAATTTGGCAGAAACAACATACGACTGGGAGAATATGCCAAACACATATTCTGCATTTGGCTCTAATGCTTGGAACGATGATCAAAAGCAAGCTGTAGCAACTTTGATGCTACACTGCGGCGTGTCAATCAACATGGATTATGGATATAATGGTTCTGGTACACAAACATATTATGTAGCAGACGCCCTTAGATACAACTTTGGATACAGAAACGGTGTTAACTACAAATATAGAGACAATGGTGCAACTACGGAAGAAAATTTCGAGCACTACTACGAAAACGACTCTATTTGGAGCAGGATGCTGATAGAAGACCTAGATATGAAACGTCCTCTTATATACAGCGGACATCCTTCATCTGGTTCTGGACATGCATGGGTTTGCGATGGCTACAGAACTGACGCAACTGGCGCAACAACATTCCACATGAACTGGGGATGGGGCGGTAGCGGAGATGGCTACTTCTCAATCGACAACCTAAATACACATTCAGGTCCTGGCGATGATGGTAGTTATAATTTCGTTTACGGACAATGCGTTATTTTCAATATTGCAGTACCAGATTTGGAAGCCGCTCCGTATTGTATGAATAACCAGACTAGCGTTTACGAAGAAGAACACTGGAATATAAACGATGGTAGCTACTCCAACTTATACAAGAATAATACAGACTGTGACTGGGTTATAAAGATTAATGACTACCAAACAGACACACTCCTATTATATTTCAATTACTTTGAACTAGAAGCAGGCGACGAACTGAAGATTTATTCTGGTGAAGATGCCAACGGACAATTGTTGTATACTTTTTATGATGGCAACGAACCCACGGACTCAATTAAACATTCAGGAACTCCATTGTATATCCATTTCACTTCGGATGGAGAAGATCAAGCAAGAGGTTGGGAATTACATTACGAAGCCATGAGATACCCGTACACAATAACTACTTCTGTAGTAGGAACAGGTGGAACTGTTTCTCCAGCAGGAGTAATTCCAGTAATGAAAAACGCAACAATACCTATTGTAATGACACCTAATCCTGGATATACAGTAAGCGAATTCACAATTGACGGTGTTCTCACACTTAAAGGTTCTGGTTTAGATGAAGAAATTGGCTATACTTTCTTAAACATAAAAGAAAGCCACACCATTGAAGTAAAATTTGGACCTTCTGCTGTTGATAACGAAACTGCAAACGGCATTTCAATATACCCGAATCCTAGCAATGGTAAGTTCAACATGAACTTAGGCGAAAACAATGCTCAGGCATACATCATTTATGATATGAATGGTCGCGTTGTTGAAGAAAAAGAAATCAATGGACAGACATCTGTAGATTTCGATATGAATATGGCCGCTGGCACATATTTCATCAAGGTCATTTCTGGTGATAAGGTTTCTGTAGAAAAGATTGTTATTGAATAATAATTCTTATTGAAAAATGAGAGGCTGACTTGGTCAGCCTCTTTTTTTTGACTTATGCACAACTAACTATTGGTAATTATTCCAATATTTTAAAAATACTTTCGGACATATAAATTATTTTTGCAAAACGGAAAATAAATTATTCAAATGAATATTGCAGCAATAATACCAGCTAGATATGCATCTACTAGGTTTCCAGGCAAACCATTGGTAAACATCAATGGAAAAACAATGATTCACAACGTATATATACAAGCGAAGAAAGTCTTTGACGTTGTATATGTTGCAACTGACGACAACCGCATTTCGAAAGAAATAGAAAGTTTCGGAGGTAAATATGTAATGACATCAAAAAAACATAAGAGCGGAACCGACCGTTGCGCTGAAGCTATAATAAAAATAGAAGAAGCCGAAGGCAAGGAATTCGATGTTGTCATAAACATACAAGGTGACGAACCTTTCATAAAGACAGAACAACTAATAGAAATTAAAAAATGTTTTAATAAGAAACGTACTCAAATTGCAACTCTTGTCAAACCAATAAATAACAAAGAAGACATATTCAATACGAATAAACCCAAAGTTGTAATAAACAAATATAACGAAGCAATATATTTCAGCCGATCAACAATACCATACATTAGAGGACACAGGGAAACGACATGGATTACCAAGCATCTGTTCTATAAACACATCGGACTGTATGGATATAGGAAGGACGTCCTTCTAGAAATCACAAAACTGGAGCAAACTCCTCTCGAAATTGCAGAAAGTCTTGAACAGCTTAGGTGGATTGAAAATGGATACAAGATTAAAGTTGCCTTCACTGAACATGAAAGTGTAAGCATTGATACACCTAAGGATCTTGAAAAAATTAAGGAAGTAGGTTTACTGTAAAATGAAAATCGCTGTCAACACCCGCCTTCTACTTAAAGGCAAACTTGAAGGAATTGGCTGGTTTACATACGAAACATTAAAACGCATTACGGAGCAACACCCCGAACATGAATTTTTTTTCATCTTCGACAGAAAATTCGACAAGGAATTTGTCTTTTCCAACAATGTTACTCCAATAGTCCTATCCCCTCCTACCCGGCACCCTTTCCTTTGGATATTGTGGTTTGAATACAGGATTCCAAAGCTACTGAAGAAAATCGGGGCCGATATTTTCGTATCTACAGACGGATACATATCGCTAAAAACAAACTTACCGCAAATAGATGTCATACATGACATAAACTTTGTACACAATCCCAAACAGCTTCCATGGCTCACTAGCTGGTACTACAACAAATATTTCGCTAAGTTTGCACATAAAGCCGTACATCTAGGAACCGTATCCGAATTCTCAAAAAAAGACATTTGTAACTCTT
This sequence comes from Bacteroidales bacterium, assembly GCA_045112395.1. Classification (GTDB taxonomy): domain Bacteria; phylum Bacteroidota; class Bacteroidia; order Bacteroidales; family ML635J-15; genus Bact-19. Next base: position 29,405 of record JBGUHW010000064.1, on the reverse strand, counting down.
ACAATGTTCCCGAAGACAAAGTCACCGTCTGCTACAACGGCTCAAATGACGAATACAAGCCTATTGGAGAAGAAGAAAAGCAAAAAGTGAGAATAAAATACAGCAAAGGCAAAAAGTTCTTCATCTTCGTTGGAGCACTAAGCCCACGCAAAAATGTTGACGGACTTCTCCACTCATTCGAATTGTTCAAGGACAAATATGCATGCGACATTAATCTAGTAATCGTAGGAGGCTCTCTGCACAAGACAGAAGCAATCGAGAAAGTATACTCCAGTATGACGCATAAAGACGATGTAATATTTACAGGACGACTCGAAAACAATGAACTCAGCAAAGTAATGGCTTCTGCCGAGTGCCTAATATACATTCCTCATTTCGAAGGGTTTGGCATTCCGCTATTAGAAGCAATGCATGCAGAAACGGCAATAATAAGTGGCGATTCCACTTCTCTTCCTGAGGTTGTTGGCGATGCTGCTCTTTTATGCAAATCGACAGACTACGAAAAAGTTGCAGAAAATATGTTCAAAATATGCACAGATGACAATTTAAAAGAATCCATAATCGAAAAAGGACGATTGCAACGTGAAAAATTTTCGTGGCAAAACACCGCTGACAAATTATGGGAGTGCATAGATATAGCAATAAAACAAGTGCAAAAATGCTAAAACAATTTTTTCAGGAAAATACCATTGAAGCCGGTTGCGACGAAGCTGGACGCGGATGCCTTGCTGGACCTGTATATGCAGCTGCTGTAATCCTTCCGCCCGACTATCACAACGACAAGCTGAACGACTCGAAACAACTCACAGAAAAAATAAGAGATGAACTGCGCTACGAAATAGAACGGGATGCAATATCATATTGTGTAGCTTCAATGGACAACAACGAAATCGATAAGATAAACATACTAAAAGCCTCCATACTATCAATGCACAAGGCTGTTTCGGGACTAAAAGTAATACCACAACTACTTCTTATCGATGGGAACAAGTTTATTCCCTATCAAAACATACCACACAAGTGCATTGTAAAAGGCGATGCGACATATATGTCGATTGCAGCAGCCTCGATACTTGCAAAAACATACAGAGACGAGTATATGTATAATATAGCCAAAGAATTTCCCGAATACAAATGGGACCAGAACAAAGGCTATCCTACAAAAGCCCACAGAAAGGCAATCGAAGAACATGGAGTCACTAAATATCACCGACTTACATATAGACTAACTGACACACAATTAAGTTTGTTCCAGTAGCTACAAAAACAAAATAAAAATTAAATTTGCAAAAAAATATCATCAAATGAAAAAGTTAGCAGTCATCCTTATCCTTATTGCCTACAGCGCATTGGCAATTGCACAAGCAGAAGTCCACGGACCAAACGATCCTAATTTCTCAATGAAATGCAAAACTGGTCAGTACATTAAATATACGATAACCTCAAAAGAAAGTCCATATACAGTAATTGTAAATGGCATTAAGGGAGATACTGAAAATGTAAAAAAAATTGAAATTCCAGAAACTGTACATTACAGGAACATAGACTTTGCCATAACAGCTATCAACAAAGAAGCTTTTTCGGGCATCAGTACATTAACATCTGTAATTATTCCCAAAACAGTAAAAATAATAAGGAATGGAGCATTCAAGGACTGCTCAGCCCTGAAATCAATAAAGATTGGTGGAATAATTGAACAATGCGGAGAAAATGCATTCACGGGAACTGCCATAACAAAGCCGATTTATACTGGTAAAAACCTCGTATACTACCCATCAAACATGTCCGAATACAAAATCGATGAAGGCACAGAAGCTATACTTGAATATGCATTCAGCGACTGCAAGGATTTGACATCAATCGTAATTCCCGCATCAGTAAAAAAAGTTTATGCAAACTCGTTTGCAAACTGCGACAAATTAGAAAACATCGCTGTTGCAGAAGGAAACAAGACTATTGACAGTCGCAACAACTGCAATGCCCTAGTCATTACCAACGAAAATAAAATCATTAGAGGATGTAAAAATTCCACCATTCCAGATGGAATAAAAACCATAGCGAGAATTGCTTTTGCAAATATTGGCATTAGTAAAATAGAAATACCAAATTCGGTAACCACAATCGAAGATTCTGCATTTTATAACTGCGAACTTTCAACCATTACCATTCCTGAATCAGTAAAGGAAATAGGTGCAAGCGCTTTTAATAAAAACAAAAAGCTTGCTGTTGTCAACTTCAATGCCAGCAACTGTGAAGCAATGAACGAAAAGTTCCCTCCATTTACACAATGCCAGTCACTTACATCGGTAAACTTCGGCGACAAAGTAAAGGTTGTTCCGGCAAACTCATTCATGAATTGCAGAGAATTAAGATATGCTACTTTGTCGAATTCGATTGTAGAAATTGGCGACAAGGCATTTTATGAATGCGAAATGCTATCATATATGGAACTTCCGAATTCTGTTGAGAAAATAGGAAATCTGGCTTTCTATGAATCAGGAATTTCAGAACCTGTTCATTCCGAAGTTCTATTTGCATATATGCCGACAAACTATGCTACTGAATATTCTATTCCCGAAGGTATTAAGACTATTGCACAGAAATCATTTCACTATGCAGGAAACATAAAGTCAGTGACAATTCCAAACAGCGTGACCAAGATTGAAGATTTCGCGTTCTCAGAATGCTATGACATTGAAAACATTATAATGTCAAACTCAATAGAATCAATAGGATACAGGGCATTTATGTATTGTACAAATTTAAAAACTATAACTCTTCCGAAAACTTTAAAGACTCTTGAAACTGAAGCTTTTCTGGGATGCGAAAACATGGAAAGCATAACCATTCCTAATGCAGTAACTGAATTAAAGGACAGATTATTTAGTGATTCTGGTGTAAAATACGTAACCCTGCCATTATCAATAAAAACTATTTCTCAAAAAGCTTTTGAAAGATGTCCCAAACTAAAATACATCTACATTCCTAAAGGAACAACGGAACAATTCAAAAAAATGTTAGACACAGAATTCCACAGCAAACTGAAAGAAAAATAGAGAACTATTTCTAATTTTATAGAGTTGTAAAATGGAAGCCAAATGACTTCCATTTTTTATTGATATAAGTCAAAATGGTCTGGGCAAGTATGCAATTTTTTTCATATTTTTGCGTTACAAAATTGATTGCTGTAGATAATTGACATGAAAAGGTTGCTAGTGCTAATTCTTTGTGCATTTGCTGTACTAACGGCAATGTCGCAAAACTATGCAATCACATTTTCGGACGAAAACGACGGCACTCGCATTGAATTTAAACTCAAAAAATATAGCATAAAACAAACCTCAACACCATCAGGTTCTTTCTCAAAGATTGACATCGGTAAAAACACATTTATCGAAAAGAAAGGATGGCCTGAACTGCCGTTTGTCAGCGCAACAATCAGCATATACGACGGTGACAAAATTTCAATTGATACCAGCAAATCGGAATTCCACGACATACAACTTGATTTCCCAATAATTCCATCACGAGGAACAATCTACAGAAATCAGAATCCCGATTCTATTCCATACAAAACACACCAAGAATCAATAAAAAACAACTTCTTCCCAGAAACAAACATTGTCATAGAAGATCCTTTCTATTACCACAAAGAGAAAAAAGTAAACATCAGAATATATCCGTTTCAATACAACGCAGTAAGAAAGACTTTGCGTATATTCGACAAAATTTCCTTGAAAATAGACAGAAAATATACTCGCGAGGCTATTGTGCTACCGAACTATGATTATGGCGATATCCTTGTCCTCACACCAGAAAAATACGACAGTGCAATCGAACCATACATAAGGTGGAAACGAGAAATGGGATTCAATGTAATTGTACGGCATTGCGATTCTGCCGAAAATGTCAAAACAAAGATTGCCCAAGCGTACAGCCAGAATTCCAATTTGATGTATGTTCAGATTGTTGGCGACTGGAATGACATACAATCGGATGAACTTGGAACCGAAACCTGCTACGACTGCCCTACCGACCCAGCACTTGGTTGCGTATTGGGCAACGATAACTATCCAGATATTGCCATTGGCAGGTTTTCGTGCACAAACGCAGAAGAACTTGCAATACAAGTGCAAAAAAGCATTAACTACGAAAAAAATCCAAACAAATATCCCGACTGGTACGATAAATTCATTGGAATCGGTTCCAACGAAGGTCCTGGCGATGACAACGAACTCGACTATGAACATGTAGCCAAAATATACGACAATAAACTGTCTAATTTCACTTTCAATATTCATTCCGGGCACTACGATTCAGGAGCCGACGTTTCATCGAATGTTTTGTCAAACAGTATTAATCTCGGTGCTTCAAGCATAGCATATTGCGGGCATGGTAGCGGTTCTTACTGGCTTACTGGAAGTTATGGAGGTGCAAGCGTAACATCTAGTAGCAATGGCGACAAACTACCATTCATTGTTTCTGTAGCCTGCCGAAATGGTGCATTCCACACCGAAGATTGCTTTGCAGAAAAATGGCTGAAAGCCAAACATGGCGGAGCCGTTGCAACTCTCATGTCGAGCATAAACCAACCATGGAATCCGCCAATGCGTGGACAGGACTATTTCTACGACATTCTCTCTGGCGGATACGACTACGACTCCGACTCGACAAGCAATGGCATAAGTACCAACGAACAGCGCACACATTGGGGTTCTATCATACTCAACGCTTTCTACCTCATGCTTTGCGAATCGGCACAAGCCAGCGACATCGAAACCATAAAGACATGGATAAGCTTTGGTGATGCATCGTTGCAACTTCGCACAAAATCTCCAGAAAAAATTGAATCATCTGCAAATATTGTAATCGAAGGGAATTCATACACAACAACAATAACATCAAACGGAACACCTGTCAGAAACGCACTTGTATGCATATCACAGGACGGAAACTACTATAAAGGCTTTACAAATTCAAGAGGCATAACCAACATCGGACACAATCTGCACAAAGGAAAGGCATTACTCGTAGTTACTGCCTTCAATACCTCAACAATATACGATAGCATTCCTGTAATAGAATCGGGTAAACCTTATATCGAAATAAGTGATGTTTCTCCCAAATCCATAAATTCTGGAACTAGCACAAACATTAGCGTAACAATCAAAAATCTCGGAGATACGCCATCAGATAGCATAATGATGAGAATATCCTGCGATGATGAATTTATTGAAATTAATACTGATTCTGCATTTTATGCACCATTGCAGACAAACGAAACAGCAGAAAACAACAGATTCGACATTAGTATTTCAAATGCAACAGCATACAGACACAAATTTGACTTCACTGCCACTATTGAATACAACGATACAACAATAGAAAGATATTTCTCAATATCACAGAACGGACAAGACTGCTACGCTCCTGATATTGTTAGAGCACAATATTCCGATGATAGTTGCACATTGACATGGAATGACATAACAATAAAACACTTTACCATCTTCGATGACTTTGATGACACCGATACTTATCCGCCTTTTACCATTAACCCAGAAGGGAACGAAGGATGGACATACATCGACGGCGATGATTCACAAACAGCAAGCATATCCGGCTACACATTTATGAACAGTCGAGAGAAGATGGCATTCATTGCTTTAAATCCAGAAAAAGTATATTCGGACGATTCAAATCTCGGCACACAGATACACCCACATTCTGGAAAACAGTTCCTTGCAAGCATCAGAAGCGCATCTATGTCAACAAACGACTGGATATTCAGCAGAGAACTTGACTTCATAACCGACTTCGAATTTTCATTTTATGTACGCGGAAGCCACCTGTCAAACTACTGGGAAACAATGGAAGTTTACTATACAACAACGGATACCATAATAAGACTGGACTCTTGCACGGTAAAAGGTTCGGTAGATCCCGACAATTGGACACTCAAGACATATTCTGTTCCTGATTCCGCCAAACATGTAGCTATAAGGAACATCTCGCATAACAAAAACTTTCTATGCATCGACGACATAAAAATATCGGGCTACAAAGTATACCCGACCGAGCCAATAAGCATATACGATAATGGCAACATGATAGAAACAGGTGTCCAGTCGAACAGAATCACATTGAATGGTCTGTCGGATGGCGAACATTGCTTATCAATTCGCCCAGACTGCAACACCAACATATATACCGACACAGTCATTTGCTTTACTATTGTTCACGAAACTTGCGAAGCTCCCGAAAATGCCATCTGCTACATAACGACATATAGCGATTCTATTGTATGGTCTCCTGTTCCAAACGCAATATCATACAACATATACGAATCCGGACAACTTATTGGAAACACAACCGATACGACATTTGTAATCCCGTCGACAATCATACCAGAAAGCAACTATTATACAATTTCGAGCGTATGCAGCCATGGCGAATCTGAATTTGCTGAAGTTAATACAATACTTGTGGACAACAACAATATAGCAGACGATCCGACAAGAATATACCCCAATCCATCAAATGGAAACTTTACAATTGAATACTACAGCGACAATGGTAAGTTCACAATCAGCGATATCTGCGGTAGAATCATTGTGCATGGAAACCTTTCCATCGGACATAATGCAATAACTTTACAAGATTTCCCGGACGGAATGTACATTATCAGCATTTTTTCAGATAATGTAACGCACAAATACAAGATTATCAAGCAATAACCGAATGAAAGGAATATCCAACAAACCAGCACTATCGGTAACGAACAAGGAAATCTGGCAAATTTCCTACCCTATCATATTCGGCAACCTAGCACAAACCATTATGGTATTCGTAAACACCGTTTTTATCGGTCACGTTGGAAACATAGAACTCGGTGCCGTAATGCTCGCAGGGATATATTACTTGGTTTTCACAGCATTGGCAATGGGATTTGCCATCGGTGTACAAATAATAATTGCTAGAAGATTCGGAGAACAAAACTTCAAGCAAATTGGAGTAGTATTTGAACACGGACTACTTTTTACAACTATCCTTGGCATAACGCTTTGGATAATAATGCATTTCTTTTCCGACATTCTACTTGACCTAATTATTGATTCGCCCAATGTATATGAGGCAGCAGTAGAGTTTACCAACTACAGACACTACGGAATTGTAATCGTATGCATAAACTACCTATTCAGGTCGCTGTACATAGGACTATCGAACACCAAAATAATCACCTACACAACCATATTAATGGCTGCCGTGAATATTTTCCTCGACTACTCGCTGATATTTGGCAACTTGGGCTTCCCAGAAATGGGCATAAAGGGCGCTGGACTTTCATCGGTATGCGCAGAACTTTCTGCATTGCTACTTTTTGTATTCCATACATTAAAAATGATTCCGTTCCGCAAATATGCCCTGTTTGAATTCGGAAAAATAGAATTACCGCTCTTAAAATCCGTATTAAAATTAGCATTTCCAACTATGCTTCAACGGCTTATGTCGTTTGGTCTCTGGTTTGTTTTCTTTGCAATGATAGAACATACTGGCGAAATGCCAATTGCCGTGTCGGGTATAGTAAGAAGTGTATATATGCTGGTAACAATTCCTGTTTTTGCTTTCAGTGCTACATCAAACACACTAACCAGCAGACTTATTGGAGCCGACAAGCAAGATGAAATACCTCGCACTTTGGTAAAAATAGCCAAGATGAGCCTGGCTACCATAATTCCGCTTGTAATAATTTGCGTATGTGCGCCACAGTACATTGCACGAATCTACACTGATGACATTATTCTTGCTGCAAATTCGGCAAGCACCATATATGTTATCCTCGTTGCAACACTTGTCCTTGCACCAGCCATGATATACTTCGAGTTTATTTCGGGAACTGGGCATACGCTGTCGGCTCTGCTACTTGAAGCCTGCGTACTTGTTGCTTATGTGGTTTATCTGTACTTGAGCTCAAGCGTATGGAATCTCAGCATTGAATGGATTTGGTGTACCGAAGTTCTTTACGGAACTCTTCTCCTAATTACTTCAGTAGCATACATGAAACTCGCCAAGTGGAGAAAATAACAAAAAAGCGCATTTCCCAAGAAACGCGCTTATAGAAACAAAAACAAATTTCCCTATTCAATAATTACAGCAAGAAACTCAACATCCTCGCTTGTCATATTTGCTATGCTATGACGAGCGCCTCCCCCAGTAAAGACAGCATCGCCAGCATGCAATATTTCGGTCTTGTCATTATCAGTAACTGTTGCTTCGCCTTTCAGTATATAATACAATTCGGCATCATCCACATGGGCATGCTCGCCAATGCTACTTCCAGACGGCAACACAACACGGGCAACCATTCGTCCCATACCAAGCATTTCTGATGCATTAACCATCATGTTCTTGTAGATTTTTGCATTGCCACCAGCAACATTTTCAGCAATAATGACCTCCGCGTCTTCTTTTCTTCTAATCATATTAGTAGTACAGGTTTATTGTTTTTAAACGCAAATACTTATTTATAGACAATAGAGTTGCAAAAACACATAACAAAATTCCGATTACAGCAACTGCAACAAAAAGCAATGCGATTACCCACGGATCTATTGTTCCTATCAGGTCGCCCAACTGTGCATTTGCAAAATATATTATCGCATAAAGAAGCGCTATTGCTATCAACGAACTTACAAGTCCTTGCAAGGCTCCCGAAGCAATGAAAGGCCGGCGTATAAAGTTTTTCTTTGCTCCTACCAATTTCATTGTATTGATAATAAATCGCTTGGAATATATCTGCAAACGAATTGTATTATTTAGCAGTGCAAACGAAATCAAGAAAAACAATGCACTAAGAGCTAATAATATAACGCTGACTTTACGTATGTTATCGTTAATAAGATTTACAAGGTTCTGCTGATACGAAACTTCGTTTACTATACCAGACTTTGACAGGAAAAATCCTTCAAGTTTGGCAATACTATCGGGACTTGCATAATCAGAGTTCAAATATACATTTATAGTTGGCGACAAGGGGTTATAACCCAAAGTCTCTATGAAATCCTCACCCAACTCCTGCTGAAGCTGCTTTGCTGCATCTTCCTTGGTAATGTATTCTGTTGACTTTATGAACTCGTGCGTATCCAAAGTCTTCTGGAACTGCTTAATGTCAGGCTCTGCTACATCATTGTTTATAATTAGCGAAAAGCAAAGGTTTTCCTTCACATAGTCGGACATCTGCCTTGCATTAAGCACCAAAAGTCCTACAATACCCAATAGTAACAAAACAAGCGAGATGCTTACCACCGAAGTAAGGTAAGCACCTCTTATTTTTGTTTTAATGTTCGATTTTTTCATTACCTATTTATTATAAGCTTGCTGACACTCATATTTCCGTCCTTATATATTATTCTGACAAAATATGTTGCATCAACCATTGCTGCGACGTTCAGAGTTGCTGATTCATCATTAAGATTAATATTCTTAACCAATTTTCCTGTTATGTCATAAATTTGTATTGAATTCATCTCACCATTTGCAGAAACGATGTTCACATAATCGCTTGCCGGATTAGGATAGATACTTGCAATAGGCATTGATGTCTCATCAACATAACCGCCTTCAATAAAGTTAATCGTTATTGAATCGGTAGCATAACAACCACCAGTCGTAACCCGAATCCAGAAAGTATGTGGACCAATTCCGTATGTTGAACCATCAACTGTCAATCTTGGGCCAGTAAAACCGGTATTCCACATATACGTCTCGTATACTGCAGGAACGCCAATTTCTACAACAGAATCAACAGAAGCGCTGAAATCATCGCCAAGGTTAATCACAATTTCCTCACCGATTGTAACATTTACTCCCGCAGATGTTGTACATCCATAACCATCTCCATCAACAGTTACCATATATAATCCGTTCATACCTACAGTAATCGAACTTGTAATATCGGTAGTACTCCAAACATATTCTGCCGCACCCTCACCTGCATCAAGGATAAACTCACCACATGTTACAATAGGTGTTGTATCGAAATTAGCATTGCTAAAGTCAAAATAATCGTGATATGTTACAACTACTGTATCACGAGCAACGCAGTTGCCATGAGCAGAATCTGACACTTCAAGGATATATGTACCGCTAAGAGAAACAGTCAATGTAGGCTGGTAACCCCAAGTTCCGTAGTTCCACGAGTAATGTCCGTATTCTTCTTGTCCCTGTGGACCGAGAACTACTGTTTCGCCACGGCATGGATTAAGGTCTGGACCAAGAGTCATATCTGGAGCATTATTTACAGTAAGAGTAGCATTATCTGTACGGGCTTCATCACAAGCATTTGAAGCGACACAATAGAAAACACCGTTATTGCTACGAACTACATGATCAATACGCAAGTTAGGATTTGTTTGTCCATTTAATGCGACGCCATTGTTATACCACTGATAATGAAGGCCATCTCCCGAAGCTGTCATTGTAAGTTCGTATTCGTCACCCTCACACAATGCAACAACAAGAGGTGTAGGCTGCCAGGTAATTGCAGGTGTAGTTCCTACGGTAACCATAACTGTATCGGAATAAGCTGTCGGACAACCGTGTTCCGATTCAACCTTACAATAGTACAAACCGCCATATTGAGCAGCAACTGTCGGTGCATTATAGGTAGGACTATTGTTTCCAAGATATTCGTCATTGCGATACCATGCATATCTAAGACCATCGCCTTCTGCAGTAAGCGAAAGTGATAGGCTTCCACCAGTACAAACATCCAAGTCATGAGGCTGCATAGTAATTACAGGCGAAGAAACGACACTAATCAAGATAGGACCATTTTCTTCAGTACCACAAGAATTAGTAACATCGCAAACATAGCGACCAGCATCATCATCCTGCAAATTGCTGAAATGCAAATATGGTTCGGTTGAAACGATTTCTGTTTCACCCTGCTTGTGCCATGCAAAAGTAATTCCTTGATCCTCGAAATCATCTTCATCAAGAAGATTTGATCCCTGATATATACGGTCGGCAATACTTATAATTGTATCGACACCCGAGCAAGCAGAAAATGTTGCAGGCATTTCAGGATATACCTGGATATGCTGATTTATCATCATGAACACGGTATCGGTACGAACTGAACCGCACTCATTTGTTGCATAGCAATAATAATAACGCTCATGCGATTCAGATGCTGGATTAGCGACTAAGGTACTGGTATGTATACCATCTGTATTCTGGGTGGTGATATCAGTAAAATCAAGGCCTTCACCATTACTGTTCAACCATGTGTATTGTATTGGTTCAACGCCTGTGATCTTTGCATATAGCTGAGCTACCTCGCCTTCACATACCGAAACATCAACAGGCTGAGATTCTACCGTTGGAGGCATCTTTACCATTACCTGCGCACTATTGCTACGAACAGTACCGCAACCATTTGTAAATTCGCAATAATATTCACCCATGTGAGCCGAATCCATTGCAAATGTAATTATATTGGTAATGCCGCCTTCAACCGGAACTCCTTCAAGATACCACTGGTAGGTAATTGTATCTGTAGGATAATTGGTAGTTGCATCGGCAGAAAGAGAAACTTCAGTACCTGCACAAACCGTTTCTGGTATTGGATTACCAACAACTCTAGGCATTTCGCTAACAATTGTACCTACATTTATGGAAGTTACAGTTGCACATATATTTGACACCTGAACTTGAAATGGAACAGAATAAAATTCCGTGTCATGTTCTGCCTGTGCGATTGTAAGTGTATCGTTTGTATCTGATCCATTTACAGCAGGATAAGGCGCACCATCATGATACCACTGGTACTGCAAATCTGTACCCGATGCATGCACAATAAAATGCAAGTCATCACCAGCACAAATACCAGCATTACGCGGCTGCACCGTGATACGAGGCAATTCTATAACAGAAACCTCGAATGGTCCATAAACAGAATCACCACATGCATTTCCAACTTCAAACCAATAGATTCCAGAATCGTCAAGCGAAGCTGATGTAACACGGTATTCTGCAATATGAGAAACGACTTCACCATCATGATACCAATTACGGGTTGTAAATCCCGTTGCCTCTGCTTGCATAAGAAGCTCTGTTCCCTCACATGGATCTGCAGGAGCCGAAACTGTTCTTATCGCAGGTTTAGCATTATCGACTACCACTTGAATCACTGGAGACTTTTTATTACTTCCCATGCCATAAAAAACCTTACAATAGTAATAGCCTGCATTAGACTCGACAATACTATCAAAAGGCAATACGCTCTGGGTTGCTTCGGATACTTCTACCCATCCTGATTCCGATGTCAATATCGCAGTTGGGCTATATAACCACTGATAGGTGAAATTCGTTATATCACCTAAAGTATCTGTAGCATAAACCTTAATATTGACATCTGCTCCTACACAAAAATTCGACACCCTACCACTTGTTGTGATAACAATGTCACGTGGAGCTGCAAAAGAAAATGTTGCCGACAATATGAACATTGCGACAAAGCAAAATTTGATAAAACTATTCTTCATACTCAAATTATTTATTTTTGACAAAGTTAAGAAAAATATTTATTCCTTGTTAAAAATTTTAACAAAAACATTAAATATCAGGTTCTACACTCCCCATCCTGACGATTTCAGGCTCATCGCCCGTGCAATCGATTACTGTTGATGCATATAAACTACCATAACCTCCATCAATTACAGCATCAACCTTATTCTTGTAGTCGTCATAAATAAGTTCAGGATCAGTTGGATACTCAACAATATCATCATCAATGCGCAAAGAAGTTGTAAGTATCGGATTACCAAGCATTTTTACTATTTCAACAATAATCTTATTAGCCGGGACGCGAATACCAACTGTCTTCCTATTCTGCTTTAAAATCTTGGGGACATTGTTGTTTGCCTCAAGAATAAAAGTGAAAGGACCTGGCAGGTTGCGCTTCATCATCTTGAAAATCGAATTGTCGATTGGCTTTGTGTAGTCGGAAAGATGGCTCAAGTCTGAGCATATAAACGAAAAGTTAGCCTTTTCAACCTTTATGCCCTTCAACTGCGCCACACGTTCCACTGCCTTAGGCTTGGTGATGTCGCAACCCATTCCGTAAACAGTATCGGTAGGATATATTATCACACCACCCTTTTGCAGAATTTCGACGGCCTGCCTAACTGTCCGCTCAGCAGGATTGTCGGGATGTATCCTGATAAGAACAGACATTATTTGTTAAGTTTGTGATAATCTTCAAGGAATTTCTGCAAACCAGCATCGGTAAGCGGGTGCTTCAAAAGACCAAGAATTGCATTCAATGGGCATGTTGCTACATCTGCACCCATCTGCATACTGCCGATAATGTGCATTGTGTGACGAATAGAAGCTGCAAGAACTTGTGTCTTAAAGCCATAGCGTTGGTACATTTCAACTATGTCGCCAATCAACTGCAAACCATCGGTGCAGTTGTCGTCCAAACGGCCAATGAATGGCGAAACGTATGTTGCACCTGCCTTAGCAGCCAGCAAGGCCTGTCCCACGCTGAAAACCAATGTGCAGTTTGTACGGATTCCCTTGGAAGAGAAATACTTTATAGCCTTGATTCCATCTTTGATAATCGGAACTTTAACAACTATCTGCGGATGCAAAGCAGCCAATTCCTCACCTTCACGGATTATGCCTTCGTAATCTGTTGAAATGACCTCAGCACTAACATCGCCATCGACAATTTCACATATCTTAAGATAGTGATTCATAATATTTTCCTTGCCGGCAATGCCTTCTTTTGCCATCAATGAAGGATTTGTGGTTACACCATCAAGAACACCAAGAGCCTGAGCCTCCTTTATCTGCTCCAAATTTGCAGTATCAATAAAAAACTTCATAAGTAACAATAATTTTATTTAATGCGACAAAAATACATCTTTTTTCAGTTGTCTAGAACATCATTTTCTAATTAAAACGAACTACTTTTCAACAACCACCAATCAAAAATCACCTATATTAACCTTGACAATATTTTTTTATGCTACAAAAACCACTTAACGAAATTTGTTGTAATTTTGCACGCTCATTTTTAGACACGATGGAAGACATTAGAAACATAGCTATCATTGCACATGTTGACCACGGCAAGACCACACTGGTTGACAGAATCCTATATCAGGGAAAACTTTTCAGGGACAACCAGAAGGTTGGCGAACTGATTCTCGACAGCAACGAACTTGAACGCGAAAGAGGTATAACAATCCTCTCAAAGAACGTTTCGGTAAGATACAAAGGTGTAAAAATAAACATAATCGATACCCCAGGACACTCCGATTTCGGCGGAGAAGTAGAACGTGTGCTCAATATGGCCGACGGCGTGCTTCTTATCGTTGATGCTTTCGAAGGTCCTATGCCTCAGACACGTTTCGTACTGCAAAAGGCTTTGGAACTCAAGTTGAAGCCGATAGTCGTAGTAAACAAAGTCGACAAGCCGAACTGCAACCCAGAAGAAACAGTCGAAAAGGTATTCGAACTTATGTGTAGCCTCGACGCAGACGATGACCAGCTCGATTTCCCAGTTGTATATGGTTCGGCAAAACAAGGTTGGATGGGTCCCGACTACAAGACTCCGACCAACGATGTTTCACATCTTCTTGATGTCATTCTTGATACCATAAAGCCACAGCAATATCCAGAAGGTTCTCTGCAGATGCGTATCACTAGCCTCGACTATTCCTCATATACAGGACGTATTGCTATCGGCAAGGTAACACGCGGAAGCATTAAGGCCGGCGATGTGGTTTCGGTAGCAAAAAGCGACGGTTCAATTATAAAGTCAACAATAAAGGAACTTTACCGCTTCGAAGGTCTAGCCAAGGAAAAGACAAAGGAGCCAGTATATGCTGGCGAAATTTGCGCTTTGCTCGGACTTGAGTCGTTCGACATCGGCGACACCGTATGCGACAACCTCGAACCGGAACCGCTCAGCACAATCAAGGTTGACGAACCTACAATGAGCATGCTTTTCGCAAGCAACGACTCGCCATTCTTTGGCCGCGAAGGTAAATATGTAACCTCTCGTCAGTTGCGCGAACGTCTGTACAAGGAAACCGAAAAGAACCTTGCTTTGCGTGTAGAAGACACCGATTCGGCAGACAAGTTCACAGTTTATGGACGAGGCATTTTGCACTTATCAATATTGGTAGAAACCATGCGTCGCGAAGGATTTGAACTGCAGCTCGGTCAGCCTCGCGTAATCATAAAGGAAATTAACGGTCAGAAATGCGAGCCAGTGGAAGAACTTTCGATTCAGGTTCCAGATGATTTTGCTGGTAAAGTTATCGAAATAGTAACCCAGCGCAAGGGCGAAATCGTAAACATCGAAAGTCGCAACGACCGCAGCAACTTGGATTTCCGCATTCCTTCGCGCGGACTTATCGGTATGAGAAACGTACTTCTCACCGCCACCGAAGGCGAAGCCGTAATGTCACACCGCTTCGATGCTTTCGAGCCATGGAAGGGCGAACTTGGCATTCGTCGCAACGGTTCACTCATTGCTATCGAGACTGGACAGGCAATCCCCTACTCCATCGACAAGTTGCAGGACAGAGGAAAATTTTTCATTTATCCTGGCGAAGAAGTTTACGAAGGTCAGATTATCGGTGAAAACACACGCTACAACGACATTGGCGTAAATGTTACCAAGACAAAGAAACTGTCGAATGTGCGTGCTGCCGGTTCCGATGAAAAGGTTCAGATTGCACCACCAGTGCGTTTCTCACTTGAAGAAGCCATGGAATACATCGCTGAGGATGAAATGATTGAAATCACACCAAAGTCGATGCGACTGAGAAAGATTATCCTCAACCAACTTGAACGCAAACGCGCCGCAAGGGAAAAGGGAATAGAGGAAGAATAACAGAAGTTATTTCAGGTTTCTGGTTTCAGGTTTCTGGTTTCTTGTTTCAGGGTTCGAGTTGTTTGAGGTTGTTTTGAACCTCGTTGTCGAATTCAATTTGATGTAATTATCCCATTACTTCCGTAACCGATGACTTAACAGCATTTGCAACTGTTTGCATTTGCTCATCGGTAAGGTCGTAGAAAACAGGAAGGCTTATTTCGCACTTATAGTTGTCGTATGCTTGCGGATAATCGGACATTTTGTAGCCAAGTCCGCTATAGAACGACAACAATGGCAAAGGCTGAAAATGCACATTCACCGACACCTCTTTGCCATTTATTCTGCGAATTATCTCGTTGCGCTGTTCCTCACTTGCACCTTTCACACGAAGCGTATAAACATGGTATGATGTGCGCTTGTCTGCAGTTTCGTATACCGGCAAAACAAACCTAGAATCATCCTTAAACTGCGAAGTGTAAAAATCAAAGATTTTCTTCCTTTTCACAAGCGTATCATCATCGTAGCGAGCAAGTTCCACTAGTCCCATCGATGCCATAATGTCGGTCATGTTCATCTTGAAGCCAGCCGTAATGACATCATACTTCCAGTTGCCCTTCGTCTTTGCAAGCGCATCCTTGTTCTGTCCGTGCAACGATAGCACACAGAGGAACTTATATATTTCGTCATTGTCAAATGGTTCGGGCAGATTGAATATTACAGCGCCACCTTCGGCAGTTGTAAGATTTTTCACAGCATGGAACGAAAATACTGTAACATCTGCCAATGAACCTGTATGTTTGCCTTTGTACAATGCGCCTATAGAATGCGACGAATCGGCAAGAACCATGATTCTACCCAACTGCTTTTGAATTTCGTTGTTTGGCGAAAATTTGCGTCTTATGCCATCCTCTTTTACAAGCGACATAATCTCATCGTAATCGCATGGCATACCAGCAATGTCAACAGGCATAATGACCTTAGTGCGGTCGGTGATTGCAGCACGTATCTTTTCCACATCAATGTCAAAGTCATCACCTTTGACATCCACCATCACAGGCCTTGCACCACAATGCACAACTACATTAGCAGTTGCGCAATATGTGTATGCAGGAACAATAACTTCATCACCATGAGTAACGCCAAACCAGCGCAAAGCGATTTCAAGACCTGCCGTAGCAGAATTAACACAAAGCGTCGATTTTCCACCTGTGTACTCGGTAAGGCGCTTCTCGAAAAGTTTTGTCTTGGGACCGGTAGTTATCCATCCCGACTTAAGTGTGTCAACGACTTCTGCTATAATCTTGTCGTCGATATGTGGTGGTGAAAAAGGTATCATTTAATTCTAAATTTTATCCAAAAAACAAATATGCAATAAAAATTGCAGCTATGATTCCTGCAAGATCGGCAATAAGTCCAGCTACTACAGCGTAGCGAGTCTGGCGGATTCCAACCGAACCGAAATAAACTGCCAAAATATAGAAAGTTGTATCAGTAGCACCTTGGAAAGTACATGCCAACCTTCCGACAAACGAATCGGCTCCGTGTACATTCATTGCATCTACCATAAGTCCGCGAGCACCGCTACCGCTTAAAGGTTTCATAAAGGCAACAGGCAGAGCATCAACGAAATCTGTAGGCAAACCGCACTTGTCCAGGCACCATGCAATACCTGCCATCAGCGCCTCCATTGCACCAGATGCACGGAATACGCCAATTGCTACAAGTATAGCTATCAAGAAAGGAATTATCTTGATGGCAGTATGGAAGCCATCCTTAGCGCCTTCGATAAAAGCATCATAAACATTAACTTTGTGCTTGAGCGCAAGGATTATAAAGCCGACAATCAACGAGAAAAGTATCACATTTGACACCATTGACGCTACTGTTCCCTGCGATTCTGCCGACAACAATGTAAATCCCCATATTGCAAGTGAAAGCAAAAGCGTAAGACCGCCAAGATAAAGCAGTATTTCCTTCTGGAAAAGGTTTATTTTCTGCCACAGCGACACAGCAATTATTCCGACCAGCGTACTTACAAAAGTACTCAATAATATAGGCAGAAAAATGTCGGAAGGATCGGCAGCACCGAGTTGTGCGCGATAAACCATTATACTTATAGGAATTATGGTAAGTCCCGATGTGTTAAGCACTAGGAACATTATCATCGAATTAGATGCACGGTCCTTGTCTTGATTCAAATCCTGCAGTTCTTTCATTGCCTTGAGTCCCAGCGGCGTCGCTGCATTGTCGAGACCGAGCATATTAGCGGCAATGTTCATCACCATTGAACCATGTACGGGATGATTCTTGGGTATATCTGGGAATAGTTTGTTGAACAATGGCGAAATGCCTTTTGATAGCAAGTTTACAGCACCGCCCTTCTCTCCTACTTTCATTATTCCAAGCCACAAAGTCATTACACCGGTAAGTCCTAATGAAAGTTCAAAGCCGAGCTTAGCCATATCAAAGGTACTGCCGACCATTGCAGGAAACACCTCCATGTCGCCGAAGAACACAGCCTTCACAATCGCCACGACAAAGGCAATCAGGAAAAACGCTATCCAAATGTAATTCAGAACCATTTGCGTATATTTATTTGCAAAAGTAAGGAATTAGAAACGGTGAAATCAATGCATTGCATAAGAGTTTTTAAACGCAAAATGTTAATACTATTTTTCTTTTCCTCATCTTCAAAAAAAATTGTATCTTTGTCAATTATTAATCATTATTTTTATCTTATGAGAATTTTTTATTCAACGCTTATCGGAATAGTTTTCATGCTGATAGCACTTATGGCAACCGCACAACAGGTTGTAAACGAAAACTTTGAGTCCTACGATGCAGGCTCGTATATGTCAACAGCAGCCGCTCCACAATGGGAAAGGTGGGGTAATAACGTTCTTGGCGGACTCGTCAGCGAAGAACAGGCCCACAACGGAACAAAATCAATGAAATCATACATCGACGGTTCTACCGAAACCGATGTTATCCTCAATATGAACGACCTCACCACAGGACGCTACAGAGTAGAATTCTATATGTATGTACCAGCATCACATACTGGCTATTACAACATTTTGCAAGACTTCAATGGGTCAAACTCCAAATGGGGAATCCAGTTGACATTCAACAGTGGCACAATCACAATCGATGCCAACGGAAGTCAGTTCACACACCCGTACACCGCTGATTCATGGACAAAGATCCAGCACTTTGTTGACCTTGACAACGACTGGATTGATTTCTATCTGAACGATGAAGTTGTTTTGTCGTACCAGTGGAGCAAAGGAACCAACGGAGACGGCACTACATGCAAACTTGATGCTATTGATTTCTACTCGCACACTGCCAACAACCAGTCTGGACTTTACTACATAGACGACCTTGTAATTGAACAAGTTCCAGCACCAGCAGCCCCGACAAACCTCACTGCCACAGTTCAGAACGGGAATGATGTTGCACTTAGCTGGACAGCAGTTGACAACGACGACCTTGTATATTACTCAATATCACGCGAAGGAGAAGAAGTTGCCCACACAACCGAAACCACATATACCGACGAACACCTCTACCCAATGACCTACAACTATCAGATTCGCGCATACTGTGGAACAGCAATCGGATACTCGGCAGCATCAAATACAGCACAAGCAGTTATCGAAGGCGGTGTTGAAAGAGAATCTGTACTTGTTGAAGTATTCTCATACAAGAGTTGCGGCTATTGCCCATACGCTGCCAAGGCTCTCGACAATATGGAAGCGGCCAGCAATATAGACATTATTGTTCTCGACCAACATATTACCGATACTTACGGATACACAGAGTCAAATAACCGTTTCAACTACTGGGCAGGAAAGGACAATATGTTTGGTCAAACCTACGGATTCGACGGCACGCCTTCTACAGTATTTGACGGATATATTGGAATGTCGGGCGCTTCGACAAACGTTTCCGATATGCAAGAGGCGTATACCACATACTACAATTATGTAAAGAACATCAATTCAATCTATAACCTTACCGCAGAATTGGCGCAGACCGAAGTAGGAAGCAAGACATTCACATTGAACGTTACCGCTGAAAAACTTTCGGAATACTTTGGTAACGACCAAATTGTCGTAATGGCAGCTCTTGCAGAAGATATCAACTACAACTGGGGCGTGGCTGGTAAAATCAGCAACCTCGTTAGAGTTATGTACCCGAATGCAAACGGTACCGTTGCAACGTTCAACGAAGACAACAGGTTCAGCACTAGTTACAGAATCACAGTAAACGACAACTACGACATTTCAAAGTGCAAGATTGTCGTATGGGTTGAAAATCACACTCAAGGACGCGTTATGCAATCGAAGAGATTTAAAGTTAGCGATTACTACGAAAATAGTGTTGCCGAAAATTATGTTGTTAGCACTATCTACCCCAACCCATCTGACGGAATATTCAACATTTCCGACAGCAACATCGAAAGCATTGAGGTTTACGACATCACAGGCAAACTCATAATGCAGCAACAGGTTAATGCCGACAATGCAACAATCGACCTTACAAACTATGCAAAAGGCATTTACACATTGAAGACCTATACTAACAGCATTGTAAAGACTAACAAACTTATTGTAGAATAGTTAAATTTCAAGAAGTGAATTTTGATGTAAAAGAAATCAGGAAGGACTTCCCGATACTTTCAGAAAAGGTTCATAACAAGCCGCTTGTCTATTTCGACAATGCAGCTACATCACAAAAGCCGCGAATAGTAATCGACACGATAGCCGAATACTATTCGCGCTTCAATTCGAACATTCATCGCGGAGTGCACTACCTCAGCAACTTCGCCACCGAAGCCAACGAGCGTGCCCGCGAAACTGTTCGGAAATTCATAAACGCAAGTTCCACCGAAGAAATAATCTTCACGCGCGGAACTACCGAATCCATCAACCTTGTCGCCTACTCGTTCGGCGAGACATTCATCGGCGAAGGCGATGAAATAATAGTTTCCGAAATGGAGCACCACTCCGACATCGTGCCATGGCAACTACTATGCGACCGAAAAAAGTCGAAAATCAAAGTTCTACCATTCAATGGCAACGGAGTTCTCGAAGTCGAAAAATTGGAATCGCTGATTACCGACCGCACAAAAATCGTTGCCGTAACGCAAATTTCCAACGTTCTAGGCACGGTAAACCCAATAAAGGAAATCATTGAAACCGCCCACAAGCACAACATTCCCGTCCTAATCGACGGAGCGCAGGGCGTACAGCATACAAATGTAGATGTTCAAGCACTGGATTGCGATTTCTATGTATTTTCTGGACACAAAACCTACGGTCCTACTGGCGTAGGCGTATTGTATGGCAAGAAATATCTGCTCGAACAGATGGTTCCATACCAAGGCGGAGGCGAAATGATTGAAAGCGTAAGCTTTGCCAAGACAACCTACAATGTGCTGCCGTTCAAGTTCGAAGCAGGAACACCAAACTACATAGATGCCATTGCGCTCGAAAAGGCGATTTTGTACATCCAAAACATTGGTATCCCAGAAATTGAAGCATATGAAAAACAGCTTCTCGACTATGCCACCGAACAAATGTCACAGTTCGACTGGGTAAGAATCATCGGCACCGCACCACACAAGGCAAGCCTTATTTCGTTCGTAATGAACGGAATACACTTCTCCGATGCAGGAATTCTCCTCGACCAGCTCGGCATTGCAATCCGTACAGGCACACATTGCGCCGAACCCACAATGCAACATTTTGGGATCACAGGAACAGCGCGCGCATCGTTCGCATTCTACAACACAATGGAAGAAGTTGACGCTCTTATCAACGGTTTGAAACGCATAAAAACAATGTTCTAATGGATAACGAACTGTTTTTCATAGTAAACCCGAACTCAGGCAACAGCAAAGGCCGTATCTGGGACGAAATATCTGCATATCTAACCGAAAAAAACATAAAATTCGGCTGTTACCTCACCAAATCGGCCAACGATGCCGCAAATGCCATTCCGCAGATACTTAATCAAGGACACCGAAACCTTATTGTTCTCGGTGATGACGGCACAACCAACGAAGTCGTAAACGGAATTTTCTCACAAACCGAAGTCCCCTACTCCGAAATCTGCCTCGGTTCAATTCCACAAGGCACAGCAAACGACTGGAACCGCTACTATGGCTGGGAAAACGACTACAAGGCTTCAATCGAGCGACTTCTTAAACACAACATAACCAAACAGGATGTCGGCGTTGTAACATTCTCCGAAAATGGAGAAAGACGAACAAAATATTTCATCAACAGCATTGGTTTTGGCTTTGATGCTGAGATTGTTAAGATGACAAACGAGCTTTCGCACGAACAGCGAGGCAAGGAAATTACCTATCTGCTCAGTCTACTAAAATGCCTCCTGAAATGCAAGAAGCGTAATGTCACAATCGAATCCGAAGATTTCAAATTCAGTGGCAAGGTATTGTCAATCAGCATTGCCAATGGAAAATATTCTGGTGGAGGAATGCAACAAACCCCAGATGCCATCATAAACGACGGAGCATACGACATTTCCATATTCGGCGACATAGGCAAATTCTTTGTTATTAGGAATGTAAGCAAACTTTACAATAGCACAATAAAGCAAATCAAAAACAAAAATGTCGTATTTGCCCGCACCGAAAACAGCATAAAGGTAACATACGAATGCCCCACTTTTGCCGAAACCGACGGAGAAATCATAGGCGACAGTCCTTACGAAATTTCAATGATTAAGGGCGGATTGAATGTAATTGACTAAAACTAACTTTTAATCAAATTCTTAACATAATCCTCGAAGAAAGGACGAATCTCGACAATCGCCTTTTCGAGTTTTGTCATTTCCTCAGCAAAAAACTTGTGAACGTTTTCCCAACATTCGCTGCGATAAATGTCAACATTATCAATCTGCTTGTACAAAGCACAGACTGGCTTACCATTTTCTAGCACTAACATTTCATCCCATATCCAACCTTCGCCAAGATAGTTATTAAGAACAAGTTCGCACTCGTGCAGCTTGCAGAACACGTCAAAACGAATATCTTCGTTCTTGCACTCGACAGCAAGCATAACCCTTGCATACGAACGGTTTATGTCGAACTTCAATACCAAATCCTTAATTCCAGTATTGTAAGTCATCCATTTGCCGTTCTTGCCTAAGTATGGACGGGAGTACTCGTCAAACTTTACCCAGAACTGCCTTCTTATTTGCGATGCCTCTGCCTTCGAATACATTTTACTTCTTTTTTAGAAAGTCCATCCACTTGCGAATCTGCTCTTCCTTAGCATTAGGCGCTGGTTCATAAAATTTAGTATCTACTAATTTATCTGGAAGATACTGCTGGTCAACATAATGGTTCTCAAAGTCATGCGCATACTTGTAATCGGCACCATAATTCAATTTTTTCATCAAAGCAGTTGGAGCATTGCGCAGATGTAAAGGCACTGGCAAATCACCAGTTTCCTTGACCTTAGCCAAAGCTGCATCAACAGCCAGGTATGCAGAATTGCTCTTGGGACTTGTTGCTAAATAAACAGTCGCCTCCGCAAGCGGAATTCTCGCCTCCGGCATACCAATCTTGTCAATTGCCTCGAAACAAGCATTAGCAATAAGCATTGCATTAGGATTTGCCAGACCAATATCCTCCGATGCTGAAATAATTAGTCGACGTGCGATAAATTTTATGTCCTCGCCTCCTTCGAGCATACGGGCAAGCCAATAAATTGCAGCATCGGGATCGGAACCGCGAATCGACTTGATAAATGCAGAAATTATATCGTAATGTTGCTCGCCAGACTTGTCGTATATTGCCATGTTCTCCTGCAGACGACTAACAACCAATTCGTTTGTAATGACAATTTCCGAATCGCCACTACTGCAAACCAAATCCAGAATATTGTACAACTTTCGACCGTCTCCTCCCGAAAAGCGATACAAGGCATCGCGTTCCTCAACCTTGATATTCAACTTCGAAAGTTCCACATCGGTTGTTATTGCCTTGTCAATCAGCTTGTCCAAATCATGTTCATCCAAATGCTTCAGCACATATACCTGACATCGCGACAGCAATGGCGAAATGACCTCGAAAGAAGGATTTTCGGTAGTTGCACCAATTAGCGTTATTGTCCCATCCTCAACCGCACCAAGCAAAGAATCCTGCTGCGACTTGTTGAACCTATGAATTTCATCAATGAAAAGAATCGGATTGCCCTTCGAGAATAGGTTTACCTTTTTTGCCTGCTCGATAACTTCGCGCACTTCCTTTACACCACTACTTACTGCGCTCAATGTTATAAAATTACGCTCTGTTATTTGAGAAATTACGGTAACAAGAGTAGTCTTTCCCACACCTGGAGGCCCCCACAAAATCATTGAAGGAATCCTGCCAGCTTCTATTGACTTACGCAAAGGAGCATTCTTTCCAACAAGATGCTCTTGTCCGGCATAGTCATCGAAACTACGCGGACGCATACGTTCGGCCAATGGTTTGGATGTCAACATTTACTCTACCTATAATTAGGATCAGACTCGAAAATGTGCTTCATTATTGCCTTGTCGGTATCGGTAAAATCGACATGTCTTCGAGCCATAACACGTTCCATAACCTCAAAAGCCGTTTCCAACTTATATTCCGTGAAACCAGATGCCCCACCCCACGAAAACGATGGCACAAAGTTACGCGGGAATCCAGCTCCAAAAATGTTTGCCGAGACACCCACAACTGTACCCGTATTGAACATAGTATTTATACCGCATTTAGAATGGTCACCGAAAATAAGCCCGCAAAACTGCAATCCAGTTTTATCAAACTTCTGGGTATCGTAATTCCACAACTTAACTTCGGCATAATTGTTCTTCAGGTTCGAATTGTTGGAATCTGCGCCAAAATTACACCATTCTCCTACAACCGAATTGCCGAGGAAACCATCGTGCGCCTTGTTGGAATAACCGAAGAAAACGACATTGCTTAGTTCTCCGCCAACCTTGCACCACGGCCCCACCGTCGTATCGCCGTACATCTTTGCGCCCATCTTAAGCACAGCATGTTCGCACAATGCGAACGGACCACGTATGTTCACGCCTTCCATAACCTCCGAATTTGCACCTAAATATATAGGACCATCGTTGGTATTCAGCGTTGCACATTCAACACTACAACCTTCCTCTACAAACAAAGGATACTTTCCAAACGAAATGTTTGTTGAACTTATTGGTTTTGACATGCGACCGGCGGTCAACAATTCAAAATCCTTGCTTATTTCCATTCCGTTGAGCGAAAAAATATCGGTCAAAGCCTTCAGCACAAACACTTTGCCAGAATATTCCACGTCTACAGATGAGGATTCGCATTGACCAACACTTGCTAGTACAAAACCATCCTTTACCAATCGTCCTGATTCCATCGACTTGATTGCCTTGGCAATATTATAATCTGGAATCAACACTGAAGGTATTACTATGCACTCTGTGTCTTCTACTTTCTGATACTTAGTCTGCAAGTACGATTCCGTCTCAACATAAACCTTTTCGCCGAGATACTTTTCCCACTTCTCGCGCAAAGTGAGTATTCCTACTCTGAAATCTGCTATCGACCTCGTCAGCGACAATGGTCTGAACCTGCCATGAAAGCCCTTATCGGATAAAACGAACTTCATTCTACAAATAATCTATAACCTTTTCCAAACGAATGCCACGCGAACCTTTTACCAAAAACATCTTGCTCTTTTCGGGATGAGTTACAAAATACTTGTTCAAATCCTCAACGGTCTCGAAAAACATGTATGGGTATTCATCTGCGAACTTGGCAAAATTCTTACCTATAAAATAAGCACTTACATAACCACTTTCGCGCACATATTCAAGAACGGCACGATGCTCAGCCTCACTCTCCTTTCCAAGTTCAAGCATATCGCCAAGAATCAACGCCTTATAATCATCATTTATCAAGTTATAGCTATCAATTGCGGCTCTCATGCTTGTCGGGTTAGCATTGTAAAGGTCTAGAATTAAGGTGTTACGCGATGTCTTTGTCATCTGCGAACGGTTATTCTTCGGGAAATAGTCGGAGATAGCGCCATCAATAGCTGTCGGATGAATATCGAAATACGTACCGACAGTTACTGCAGCAAGTATATTCTCGAAATTGTATGCACCAATAAGATTTGACTTAGAAAAACCAGATACAGAATCTGTTTCCCAATTTACCGTTGTCTGATATGCATACTCCGAGTATACGCCACGGCAGAAACAATCCTTTCCTTTGCCATACTTAACAACCTTAAGTTTGTCATGTCCAGACAAAACTTTCTTCAACAAATCATTATCATCATTTATGAAAACTGTTCCGTCGTGAGCATCAAGGTAGTCGTAAAGTTCGCCCTTAGTCTTCATCACCCCCTCAATAGAACCAAAACCTTCGAGATGTGCCTTGCCCACATTGGTGATTATGCCATAGTTAGGTTCAGCAATCTTGCACAATGCAGCGATTTCTCCAGGATGGTTTGCACCCATCTCAACTACGCCCATATCAACTGTACGGTTCATCGATAACAATGTCAGCGGGACACCTATATGATTATTCTTGTTTCCGCTTGTGTATGAAATTCTAAACTTTTTTGCAAGGACTGCCGAAACCAATTCTTTTGTCGTTGTCTTTCCATTAGTTCCCGTAATTGCCAGTATCGGAATATTAAGCTTACGTCTATGATAATTTGCAAGCTGCTGCAAAGTTTCAAGCGTATCTTTCACTACGAAAACATTTTCTCTTCCTTGATATTTCCTATCGGAAACTACAGCAGCAGAACATCCCGCTTCAAATGCAGCATCGACAAATTGATTCCCATCAAAATTATCCCCCTTTATTGCAAAAAAGACAGATCCCTTCGTTATCGCCCTGCTATCGGTTGACACTAAACGATTTTTCTCAAATGCCTTGTAAATCTCTTCAATCATAAAGTTCTAAAATTAAATAGCCTCTCCCGACGGAGAGGCTATATATGTCATATCAAATTTTATTTACTTACCTTGGGTTGGTGCTCCAATCCTAATCATTGCGCACCTGAAACCAATATCGCAACGCGACTTGTTTTCATCCAAGAAACGCCTTGTTCCAGGAACCATCCAATAAGCTCTATCCTTCCAAGAACCGCCCTTAAATACTCTTGACCTATCAGTAATAAGAGACGTCATCTTTTCACCCTTGTTCAACTTAGGATTCGAAGGATTGAAGTCTGCCTGTCCCCATTCAGCGGTACCATCAGATCCCCACTTACCAGCTTCGTACATACCAGTAGTCTGGTTTGCGAAAATCAAATCAGGATAAACAACACTTCCGTCAGCAAGCATAATCTTTCCATTTCCTAAAATCTTAGAACCATCAGGCATTATGACCTCACCTTCCGGAGTTCTTTCATGACCAGTAGGCAATACATAAGTTCTGTCTTCCATATTGATTCTGACACCATTTGGAAGTAATATTTCATTACCACCAATAAGTGTTGCGCCTGGGAACATTTCACCAATGTATTCAGCAAGAGTATCAAGATTTTGTTCGGTCAACATTGTGGAATCCATGAATTCTTGGTATTCCTTTACAGTCGACTGCTTTCTGTAACGTTCGTCCTTAATCCAGTATTCAGCAGGATCTCCATTTGCTACCAAAGATTCCAAATCGCCATCAAGATAGTTTCTGTTATCAGCGGTGGTATAATTTTCCCTATTGAAGCAAGACTCATCGCGAACCGGTTTCTTTAAGATTTTTCCAGTGTAATCGAAATAGTTTTCTGCTTCAGGAGTAAGTTCCATATCACCTGACCTTGGGTCAACTATAATCTGATAGTCTTCGAAAACATTGCCTCTGAAAGGACGGAACTCGTCCATATCTTCGAATGTGAGATCACGGTAAACATCCATAACCCATTCGTTTACATTACCAGCCATACAATATAGACCGTAGTCGTTTGGCCAGTAGCTTCTTACAGGAGCAGTAATATCAGCCTTATCGTTAAGAGCACCAGCAACACCCATAGCATCACCACGGCCTCTCATCGAGTTAGCCATCATACGTCCACGTTCGTCTCCTCTAGAATCGTTACGGATATAATGACCGTTCCATGGATACAAACGTCTTTCGTAAATTCTTTCCTTATACTGGTTTCCTACAATTGCAAGAGCTGCAAATTCCCATTCGGCTTCGGTTGGGAGCCTATAGCGAGGTAGGAATATACCATCTTCGATATTAACCCAACGTCTATCATCGCCTGTATTTGCATTACCACCCTTTCTACCAGCCTTGAGGACTGACGGGTCAACATATAGGTTCTCTACCTTACCATCACGACCGCTCTTACCAGTTTCATCAACAGGAAGATCAAGGTTATCAGCGTAGTACATATAGGAATCCAAATTAAAATGCTTTGCCTGGTCCTGCGGAGCAAGATATTTGTCGATTATACCTTCACGCATAAGGATAAGTTCATTTACGCGGTCGGTTCTCCATTCGCAGTACTTGGATGCTTGATTCCAAGAAACATTTACAACTGGATAGTCCTCGTATGCCGGATGACGCAGATACAATTCAACCAAAGGTTCGTTGTAAGCCAAACGGCTTCTCCACCCTGCTGTATCTGGCAAAGCTTGAGTATAGAGGAAACGGTAGTCTGAAGCATATACATGCGACAGCCAATAGAGATACTCGCGATAATCAAGGTTTGTTACTTCGACTTCATCCATATAGAACGATGATACAGTAACACGGCGTGGGATATTGTTCCAGTCGCGCATAACATCTTGTTCTACACGTCCCATAGCGAATGTACCACCCTCGATGAAAACCAAGCCAGGACCAGTTTCCTGCTCGTATCCGGGATGATTCTGGAATCCGCCGAAATTGGGGTCATTGTAGTTCCAACCTGTTGTGTTGGAAACATCCTTCTTACAAGAAGCAACCATGATTGCCGCTGCAAGAATTACCATGAAAATTAAACCATTCCTTTTCATAAAACATAAATTTATATTAGTACTAGAATGATGGACAACTTATTGTCGATATTTTCTTTGCCTTTTCGTGGCATCCGAATGTATAAGCCACCGAAACTTCATGAGCACCGTATGTAGAATTGCTCAACTTTGAAATTGTAAGGTCGTAGCTATATGAGAATCTGAACTTATTGTATTTATAACCGACCATCATAACCAAAGCATCGTACTGGAATTCAAAGGTTTGTCTAAACCAGAAACCAGCAAGAATACCCATTCTCGACACATACATACCCCAATAGAACTGCTGGAAGAAAGCGCCCTGCTGCTGGAACAGAATCTGCGGAGCAATCAAGAGGTCGCCTCTTTTGAACTTAGTACTATTAATAGGTATCTCTGCACCAAAATGAGCAGTGTACTTTCTCGGAAGCACAGCATCGCTACCTCTCAAGAAAGACTCTGAAGGTTCTGTTAGGTGATGCACGGCAACACCGAAGAAAACCATTTC
>JBGUHW010000063.1:0-49997 GCA_045112395.1 Bacteroidales bacterium | reverse complement strand
CAACAGTTGTACATATTCTGCCAATGTTACAATCAATCCGAGCTATGCAGACTGCCTCAAGATACCGAATGTATTCACACCTAACGGTGACGGCATCAACGATACCTGGGAGATTGGTAATATTGACATGTTCCCGAATGCGAAGATATACGTATTCAACAGATGGGGTCAAATGATTTATACAGGTACTACCGACAGCGAATTCTGGGATGGTAGGATAAGAGGCGGCAGCATGGCTCCGGCAGGTACGTATATGTACATTATCCATTTGCATACTGGACATGAAGCATACGAAGGAACAGTGACAATTGCATTCTAGTTATAAAAACAAAAATCCGAGTAATATCTCGGATTTTTTGTTTTTTTGCACATAAAAATAAAAAATCAAAAAAGTAGTGCCATGTAAAAAATAAATCTTATTTTTGCACCGCCTTTTAGGAACGGGGTGTGGCGCAGTTGGTAGCGCGCTACGTTCGGGACGTAGAGGCCGGAAGTTCGAGTCTTCTCACCCCGACTAAGCGGATTTGCGAAAGCAAGTTCGCTTTTTTTTATTACCACTTAAAATAATTTAATTTTTTTTCATCCGTCAGGCAACGAAATAGGGCTTTTAGTTGTCATAGTGATGGAATAAATAATTATATTTGCATAATATATATTCAATGATAGGTATGAGAAGAATAAAAAGTTTGTTTTTTATAGTAGTTCTAATAGCTTGCTATTCAATTGTCAAAGCCCAAAATCTGAACAATATCGGTTTTTATTCCCAGTCGGGTGGTGATGAGTTTGTGCAGTATTCCTTTGGTGGAACTTTCGGCAGTGTATTGTATGGCGAAAACGGTTCGTTGACAATTACGTCGGAATATGTGGATACCCCGGATAATGCCAACGATTCGCTTCCAGATGACGATGATGATGGCATTCGTAACCGAGTGGCAATGGGAGAAGGTATTTCAGTTTATCCTAACCCTACTGCATATTTTGTAAATGTGACGGTAAGGGATTACGATTGTGCTTCGGGAAGTTCCCTTGTGGAAATTTATGATACGAATGGAGTGCTTGTGATTTCGCGAGCAATAGATAGTTTTGGCGATGAATTTTCTGTAGATTTGTCTGGACTTGCCAATGGAACCTACATTATGAGGATAGGTAAGGCAAGTGCAAAAATTGTGAAACAGTAAAAAGTGAATGATTATGAAGAGAATAGCTATATTGTTCCTATTTGTGCTGGCAGTGGCTACATTGTCTGCGCAGAATGTTCCGCAGACTGTGAATTTTTCGGCAATGCTACGCGATTCTGTCGGCAATATTCTGTCAGATACCAATGTGAGTTTGTATCTGATTTTACGCGAAGGAGGTGCAAATGGGGTTACTGTATATACTACGCAAACAACGACAACAACTAACGCCAATGGTTATGTATCGGTGATGCTAAACAGAGGTCTGTCATCGAACGGAATGCCTTTTACTCAGATTCCGTGGGAGAATGGTGACTTCTGGATCCAGGTTGATTACAAGACCGACGACATGTCCGCATACAGGACTCAGGGCTGTTATGAGCTAACTAGTAATTTTTACGCGTTTGTAGCAGGTAAGGCTAACAGACTCGAAGGAATTGATTTCGATGCCGAGAATCCCGAGAATGGAGATGCTTTGATATATAATTCCGAAACTGGCAGGTTCGAGTCGCATGCGTTGATTCCTCCTAGGGCACCTGCCTTGTCGACAGTGCTTGAGGCCGGAAACGATGCAGGAGGAATGAGAATATCCAATCTTGCAACTCCTGTTGCTCCCAGTGATATTGTAACCAAGGAATATGCAGATTCTGTTTATCATAGAATTATGGTTGCCGTTGCAAACATAAACCGTTCGCACAACGGGCACGAGTATGTTGACCTTGGGCTTCCGAGCGGAACTATGTGGGCGAAATGCAATGTAGGTGCTGCAACTCCAGAAGATAGAGGAGGTCTTTATGCTTATGGAGAACTCTATCCTAATACAAATTCCAGTACATCTACATATACGGGGGAGCAAAGTGATTTTTTGCCACCTGAAGCCGATGTGGCTTCGGTTTTCTGGGGCGGAGGATGGCATATTCCAACAATTGCAGAAATGGATGAATTGAGGTTTTATTGTATATGGGAATGGAATGGTCAGGGCTATATAGTTACTGGACCAAACGGCTGTTCGATATTCATACCAGTGAATAACGGATGGTTTTATATTAGGTCTAGTTCTGTGAATTATGTTTTGAGAGGGGCTAGTGATGCATTAGAAGTGTTGGTGAGCCCTAGTGCTTATGCAACTTACGCAATTAGACCTGTTTTTAGACCAGAAAATAATAATTGATAATGTATTTGAATATGAATAGGTTTTTGCTTTTGATATTTTTCCTAGCCATAGTATCTTCAGTTATGGCGCAGGAAGTCCCGCAGACTGCTGTTTTTTCGGCAGTTGTTCGAAATTCAGACAATGAGATAGTTGCAAATTCCCCGATTGATGTAAGGCTTACATTTCTCGAGGGCGGACAGTATGGAAATCCTGTATATTGTGCAGTACATAGGACAACTACAAATTCATCGGGAAGTATGATGGTTAAATTGAACCGCGATGTGCTGTCGTGCGGTTGTAATGGCGCGTCGGTTTTGTCATTCGAGTATATACCATGGGAGAATGGTGATTATTGGATGCAGGTGGAATACAGAACCGATACAACTGTCGATTTTTCATCGCTTGGAAGACTTGAATTGGCATCCACGATTTATGCGTTTGTGGCGGATAAGGCATTAGAACTTACGGATATGAGTTTTGATGTCGGAGGAGTGCAAGATGGTGATGTGCTTAGATATAATGAAGATACACGTAGCTTTGAGTCATTTACTTTAGCGCACGACCCCGAAGTATCGGGAGTGGCGGAGGTGCTCGAAGTGGGAAATTCGGCAGAAGGAATGGTAATAACCGACATTTTGTCTCCAGTCGAAGCGCACGATGCGGTGACAAAGTCTTATCTTGATTCGATAGTGAATGTGTATGTGGACATAATAGATTCGTTGGGCGGTTCACTGGCTGTATCTCCAGAAGGTGTCAATGGAGTATATAGGAATCATGAGTATGTTGACCTTGGATTGCCAAGCGGTACAATGTGGGCGACCTGCAATGTCGGAGCATCTAGTCCCGAAGGTTGTGGCAATTATTATGCATGGGGCGAAACCAGCCCAAAGGATGAATATTATCTTGAAACATTCATGGGACCTTGGCCTAATAACATTACGGATCCGCTTCCTCCTGAAATGGATGCGGCAACAGTAAATTGGGGGGAAGGATGGACGATGCCCACATACGCTGAGATTAAGGAATTGAAGGATCATTGTGCATGGAGATGGACAATGGTAAATGGCGTTGAAGGTTATATGGTCAGAAGTCTTAATGGAAATAGCATTTTCCTTCCGTATTATGAGCATAGATATGATGGAGGCCCTATTTTTATGAAACAAAGTGCTAGCAATCCATACCGTGATGCTATTAGTAATCCATTCCTTGATGCCTATTATATGTCTAAAACTTTTGCTCCCAGACCATCGTGGTCGGATGGAAATGACCCTTATATATTGGCGTTTGATAAATTCCAAATATCAAATTGTGGTTATGATTATATTCTTTCAGCAAGTGGTGGTCTTGTTCGTCCAGTTTTCCATCCAGAAGAGTAAAGAAGTAATGGTATTTTGAATAATATTGATTATTGTATGAAAAGAATAGTTTTGTTAATGATAATAATAACGTCTGCAGTTGCTTCGTTTGCACAGGCAGTTCCGCAGGCTGTAAATTTTTCGGCAACAATTCGCGATGCTGATAGTGTTTTGCTTGTTAATACTCCAGTAACAGTGAAAATTTCATTCATTGCTGGAGGACAATATGGCACTGTAGTATATTGTGCCGAACATAGTGCAGTTACCGATGCAAATGGTTTTGTTTCATTCCAAATGAACCGTGGTGAATATACCTGTGGTTGCAATGGCGCGATTAACATGCCATTTGCTGGTATTCCATGGCATCAAGGCAATATATGGATGCGTGTGGAATATAGAACCACTGGCGATTATGTTAATTTAGGCACTAAGGAAGTGGCAAGTTCCTATTATGCATTGGTTTCGAGGAAAGCAGAGAAATTGTCGAATATAAACTTTTATGTTGGCAATGTACAAGATGGAGATGTGTTAGTTTATCGTGACAATGTAGAAACATTTATGCCAGTGACTTTGGATAGCATTTATTACCTCGAACTGCCAGCTCCTTCTATGTCGGAGGTGCTTTCGAGTGGCAATTCGGCTGATGGTAGAAGAATTTCTGGCCTTGCAAACCCTGTAGATTCTGGTGATGCTTCAACAAAGTCGTATGTCGATTCGCTTGTGTCTATTATAGATGTCAGCTTTGAACATTTGAACGATCCGCCAGCGATTGTCGCACCTGTAGTGAGTTCTGGTGATTATCGTAATTTGACTTTCAATAGTGCGACTTTATTGGGTGTGTTGTGTTATAATAATGGTGACCCCGCGACTTGTGGTTTTCTATATGGTGTTGATGAACATAATATGACCGATTCGGTAGCAATCGGCATTGGCACAGGCAATTTTAACTATGAAGCGTCTGGCTTGCTGCCGCTTACAAAATATTATTACAAGGCATTTGCTTCAAATTCGGTTGCGACAACATACGGCAGGACATTTTCGTTTATTACGGCTGCAGATCCTGCTAATTGCATTATGGGAACTTTTACCGATTCGCGTGATGGAAATGTTTATGCTACTGTAACTATTGGCGAGCAGACGTGGATGGCTGAGAATTTGCGCTATAGAGGGAATCTTCCATTATATAATGAATGTCAAAGGCCTTATGAGGAATATCAAACGCCATGGATAGAAACAGACCAATATGTAGCATATCCAAATAACGATAGCACAAATGTTGCCGTATATGGTTATCTGTATAATCAGGCTGCAGCATTGAACGGAACTGTTACTTCGTCGCAAATCCCGAGTGGCTTGCGTGGCGTTTGTCCATACGGGTGGCATTTGCCAAGTAGCGGTGAGTGGCAGCAACTGATAGATATGTTCGATAGGACTATTACTTCTCCACAATTAGCAGGAAGTCCTGAACTTTGGACAAATGCCGATTCGTTGTATGTCCAGAATGTAAATTTTGGCGCAAGTTGTTTTAATGCTGTTCCTGCTGGATATTATGTATATGCAGGTGGAGGAAATCAACATCATTTTGATAATTTTGGCAGTAGTGTGAGATATTTGACATCAACAGGTGTAGTATATCATGATAGAATAGTGTTAGAAAATGTGAATATTGGTTATATTTTTAGCGGTATGATTATTATAGATAACGAAGTGCCTGGTTACTTTATAAATGGTGTCGCTAAATCTGTCCGCTGTGTCCGCGACAATTAGTAAATGGATGACTTCTGAGGTTGCGTTTACTGTAAAATAATGCCGATAATCGCACAGAAATTAACATTGCTTTCGTAACTTGTTGTAAAACAAAGAATAAAAATTCTGCAAAATCGTTCAAAAAAATTTGTCGGTATTGATTTTATGTGTACTTTTGCAGTCCAAAATTTTAAGAAACATAATTTAAAAATTAAAAAGATAACGAAATGATTATTGTACCTGTAAAAGAAGGCGAAAACATTGATAGAGCCTTGAAGAAATTCAAAAGGAAATTTGAAAAGACTGGCGTAGTAAAGGAATTAAGAGCTCGTCAGCAGTTTGACAAGCAGTCTGTTATTAAGCGTCAGCAGAAGCTCCATGCAATTTACGTACAGAAATTGCAGAGCATGCAGGAAAATAATTAAAAATATTTTTGTTTTCATTTTTATTTCTTAAATTTGCTTCTCCGTAAGAATTTGAGATGGCAAATGGAAATAAAGATGTTCACGGAATATTTGAGGCTCGAACGTAGAAGTTCCGAGCACACAGTAAAATCTTACGAAACTGATTTGGTTCAGTTTCGTGATTTTATTTGTGGTAACTCAAAGTCGGCATCTTGCTCCGAATATTTTACCGACAGGAATGTAAGGATGTGGATGATGAACCTGAAGGAAAGCGGTTTGTCATCTCGTAGCATCAATCGCAAGCTGTCGAGCCTTAAAGCATTTGCAACCTATTTGAAAAAGGTCGGCAAGATGGACAAAAATCCATTATCCAAGATAACAAGCCAGAAAATTAGTAAGCGTCTGCCAGAGTTCGTCGCCGAGAACGATATGGACAAGATGACGACCAATGAATTTTATTCCGATGATTTTGCCGGCAAACGCGACGAGTTTATGGTAGAACTTTTCTATGCCACTGGAATGCGTTTGTCGGAGCTGATTAATCTGAAACATCTTGACTTTATGCCTTCGGAGCGCCAGGTGAAGGTTTTCGGAAAACGAAGCAAGGAAAGAATCTGTCCGTTGAACGACTATATTATAAATAGGTATAACGAGTATCTTGAGTCGAAAAAGCAGCAGGGCTTCGATGTCAGTTCTCAGGCGTGGTTGCTTGTTACCGATAAGGGGGAGAAGTTGTATGCGAAGTTTGTATATCGAAAGATTACCCATTATTTGGGGCAGGTGACAACCATCGACAAGAAAAGTCCGCATGTGCTTCGTCACACCTTTGCAACCCAGATGCTAAACAACGGAGCGGATCTGAATGCAATAAAGGTGTTGCTTGGACATGCGAGTCTGTCGGCAACGCAGGTATATACGCACAATACATTCGAGAAATTAAAAACAGTTTATAAACAAGCTCATCCACGAGCATAAAAATGAAAGGGAAAAGAAATGAACGTAAAAGTACAGTCGGTTCAGTTTGACGCTGACCAGAAATTATTGGATTATGTTGATAAAAAAGTTGGTAAATTGTCGCAGATGGCTGACAATATTTTGAGCGCTGAAGTAATTTTACGCCTCGATAAGTCGGAAACTAACGAAAATAAGATAGCAGAAGTTAGCCTTGAGGTGCCAAAATTGACTGGTTTATTCGCAAAACGCCAGTGCAAAACTTTTGAGGAAGCCGTTGATTTATCGGTAGATGCGTTGAAAAAACAGCTAGTTAAGGCAAAGGAAAAACAGCGTGATTAAAAAAACTAAAAAAAATTTTGCCAGTAAAAAATAATCATCTATATTTGCAGTCCCTTTCGAGGGTGTAAAAACGATCTTTAAAAGTGTTGATGATTATTTTTTAGCCGATGTAGCTCAGCGGTAGAGCAGCTGATTTGTAATCAGCCGGTCGGCGGTTCAAATCCGTTCATCGGCTCGAAAAATGGTCTGGGGAGATACCAAAGTGGCCAACTGGAGCAGACTGTAAATCTGTTGTCGTAAGACTTCGGAGGTTCGAATCCTTCTCTCCCCACTACAAGGAAGAACGTGCGGGAATAGCTCAGTTGGTAGAGCATCAGCCTTCCAAGCTGAGGGTCGCGAGTTCGAGTCTCGTTTCCCGCTCCAAAAGCCAATGTAGCTCAGGGGTAGAGCACTTCCTTGGTAAGGAAGAGGTCATGGGTTCAATTCCCATCATTGGCTCTTTTTTTTGTATATATATATTAGTTAATAGGTATAATAGAGAAATAATTTAAGTATTATCATTAAATAAATTTGAAGTCATGGCTAAAGAGAAATTTGAAAGGACTAAACCGCACGTTAACATTGGTACCATTGGACACGTTGACCACGGTAAGACCACATTAACATCTGCTATTACAACTGTATTGGCAAAGAAGGGCTTGTCAGAAATAAAGAGCTTCGATTCTATTGACAACGCTCCAGAAGAAAAGGAAAGAGGTATAACCATCAACACTGCACACGTTGAATACCAGACCGAAACCCGCCACTATGCACACGTTGACTGCCCAGGTCACGCCGACTATGTAAAGAACATGGTTACTGGTGCTGCTCAGATGGACGGTGCTATCTTGGTAGTTGCTGCAACTGACGGTCCTATGCCACAGACAAACGAACACGTTCTTCTCGCAAAGCAGGTTAACGTACCTAAGATGGTTGTTTTCCTGAATAAGTGCGATATGGTTGACGACCCTGAGTTGCTCGACCTCGTAGAAATGGAAGTTCGCGACCTTCTTACCAAGTATGATTTCGACGGTGACAATACTCCTGTTATCCGCGGTACTGCACTTGGTGCTTTGAACGGTGAACCTCAGTGGGAAGAAAAGGTTCAAGAACTTATGGACGCTGTTGACACGTGGATTCCATTGCCAAAGCGTGAAAACGAAAAGCCATTCTTGATGCCTGTTGAAGACGTATTCTCAATCACAGGTCGTGGTACTGTTGCTACCGGCCGTATCGAAACTGGTGTTATCCACGTTGGTGATAAGGTTCAGATCGTTGGTTTGAGCGACGAATTCAAGGACACAACAGTTACTGGTGTTGAAATGTTCCGTAAGCTCCTCGACGAAGGTGAAGCTGGTGACAACGTAGGTTTGTTGCTCCGCGGTATCGACAAGGACGAAGTTAAGAGAGGTGAAGTTATCGCTGCTCCTGGTTCAATCCATCCGCACACTCACTTCAAGGCTGAAGTTTACGTTTTGACAAAGGAAGAAGGTGGACGTCACACTCCATTCCAGAACCACTATCGTCCTCAGTTCTTCTTGAGAACTTTGGATATCACTGGCGAAATCGCTCTTCCAGAAGGAACCGAAATGGTAATGCCTGGTGATAATGTAACAATCGACGTTACTTTGATTTACCCGGTTGCATTGAACGTAGGTCTCCGTTTCGCTATCCGCGAAGGTGGTAGAACAGTTGGTGCTGGTCAGATTACCGAAATTGTTGAATAATTATTATTAACTAAAAGTGATGGGACTCGTCCCGTCACTTTTTATACGGGTGTAGCTCAGTTGGTAGAGCACTAGTCTCCAAAACTAGGTGTCGGGAGTTCGAGCCTCTCTACCCGTGCAAGATAAAGAATTTTACGCTATAATGAAGAAGATAAAAGCATATTTTGCCAACGTTTATGATGAGTTGGTAAGGAAAGTTACCTGGCCTAAGTGGTCAGAACTTCAAAGTAGTGCAATAGTGGTAATGGTTGCTTCCTTAATATTTGCCCTCGTAATATTCGTAATGGACTTTGCATTCAAAGGTCTGTTGGAATGGGTTTACGGGTTATTTTATTAAACCATTTTTTTTAGTTTGGAGTTATGACAGAAGTTTCTAAGAAATGGTATGTGGTACGCGCATTGAGCGGTAAGGAGAAGAAGGTAAAGGAATATCTCGAAAGCGAAATTCAGCACCGCAATCTCACCGAACAAGTTCCGCAAGTGCTAATTCCAACTGAAAAAGTTTATCAAGTTAGAAACGGAAAGCCTGTTCACAAGGAAAGAAATTTCTTCCCAGGTTATATTCTTATCTATGCAGCCCTCGATGGTGAGGTTGAGCATGTGATAAAGAATGTGTCTGGTGTGATTGGTTTTCTTGGAACCAAAGACGGAAAGGCAGTGCCTCTGAGAAACGATGAAGCTGCAAGGATTCTTGGCAAGGTTGACGAATTGTCTGAAAATGCAGACGAAGTCAGCGTTCCATTCTTTGTCGGCGAAGCCGTAAAGGTTACCGACGGACCGTTTAATGGTTTCAGTGGTGTAATTGAAGAAGTGTATGATGAGAGGAAGAAATTGAAGGTTATGGTAACCATCTTTGGTAGGAAGACCCCAATTGAACTTCGATTCATGCAAGTCGAAAAAGAGTAATCTAAAGTAATAACGGAAAAGTTATGGCAAAACAGATTGGCGGTTTTATTAAACTGCAAATTAAAGGTGGGGCTGCAAATCCCGCTCCTCCGGTAGGTCCAGCTTTGGGTTCGAAAGGTTTGAACATTATGGAGTTCTGCAAGCAGTTTAACGGCAGAACACAGACTCCACAGACAGCAGGTAAAGTATTGCCAGTTGTTATCACTTATTATAGTGACAAATCTTTTGACTTCGTAGTAAAGACTCCGCCGGTTGCTGTACAGTTGATGGAAGTCGCAAAGGTTAAGAAAGGTTCGTCAGAACCTAACCGTTCTAAAGTCGGCTCGATTACCTGGGATCAGGTGAAGACTATCGCCGAAGGTAAGATGGTTGACATGAACGCTTTCACAATAGACTCAGCAATGAGCATGGTTGCAGGAACAGCTAGAAGTATGGGAATCGCAGTAAAGGGCGACTCTCCAATTAAGAAATAATTTAAGTACTTTTTGAAATGACAAAAATTAGTAAGAAAAGAAAAGTTGCTTTGTCTAAAATAGAAAATGGCAAGAAGTACGATCTTCAGGAAGCTGCTAAATTGGTAAAGGAAATAACCTACACAAAGTTTGACGCATCTGTTGACTTGGATGTTCGCCTCGGTGTTGACCCTCGTAAGGCCAACCAGATGGTAAGGGGTATCACCACTTTGCCTCACGGAACTGGTAAGCAAGTTCGCGTGTTGGTATTGTGTACTCCCGACAAGGAACAGGAAGCTAAGAATGCAGGAGCTGACTATGTTGGTTTGGATGACTATATCGAGAAGATCCAAGGTGGTTGGACCGATGTTGACATCATCATCACCATGCCAATGGTAATGGCAAAAATAGGTAAGTTGGGTAGAATATTAGGTCCAAGAGGCTTGATGCCAAACCCAAAGACCGGAACAGTTACCATGGAAGTTGGCAAGGCAGTAGAAGATGTTAAGAAGGGTAAAATCGACTTCAAGGTTGACAAGTTTGGTATCATTCACGCAGGAATCGGCAAGGTTTCGTTCGAAGCAAACAAGATTGCTGAAAATGCAAACGAATTGCTCCAGACTATCATCAAGTTGAAGCCAGCAGCAGCTAAGGGAACTTATGTAAAGAGCGTTTACCTTTCTAGCACAATGAGTCCTGGAATAGAAATCGATACAAAAACAATTAATTAGTAACACACGAGTATGAAACGAGAAGACAAGAATGCTCTTATCGAGAACCTGAAGTCGGCAGTAGAACAGTACAATCATTTCTACATTGCAGACATTTCGGGATTGAACGCTAAGCAGACATATACGCTTAGAAAGAAATGTTTCGAGAAAGACATTGAACTGATTGTTGTTAAGAATACCTTCTTTAGAAAAGCACTGGAACGTATCGGCAACGGTTACGAAGAATTGTATCCCGTATTGGTTGAAAATTCAGCAGTAATGTTCTGCAACACGGCTAACGTGCCTGCAAAACTTATAAAGGAATTGAACCAGAAGAGCGACAAGCCTCTATTCAAGGGTGCTTATGCAGAGGAATCAATTTATATCGGACAGTCCAATCTTGAGGCACTTGCTAGCCTTAAGTCTAAGGAAGAACTTATTGGTGATGTTATATTATTGTTGCAGTCGCCGATGAAGACCGTATTGGGACAACTAGAGTCAGGCAAGAATTTATTAGGAGGTTTAGTAAAAACCTTATCAGAGAGAGAATAAAAAATTAAAAAGTTAAAAAGTTAAAATTTAATAAAAATGGCAGATCTTAAGAAATTGGCAGAAGAATTAGTTAATCTTACTGTTAAAGACGTAAACGAATTGGCAAATATTTTGAAGGAAGAATACGGTATTGAACCAGCAGCAGCAGCAGCAGTAGTAGCAGCTCCAGCAGCAGGTGGCGCAGCAGAAGCAGCAGCAGAAAAGACCGAATTCGATGTTATCCTTAAGGCAGCTGGTCCAAAGAAATTGGACGTTGTAAAGGTTGTTAAGACTTTGACCGGCCTCGGATTGAAGGAAGCTAAGGAATTAGTTGACGCAGCTCCAAAACCAGTAAAAGAAGGTGTTGCTAAGGACGAAGCAGAATCTTTGAAGAAGCAGTTGGAAGAAGTTGGAGCAGAAGTTGAACTTAAATAAACGACTTTTGTTGCATAATTTACAGGTTTAGACCCCCTCGGGGGGTTTAAACCTTTGTTGGTTTAGGTTCATTTTTAAATATTTGCGACAATGGCTGTTAATACAAATCAAAGAATAAATTTTTCAACAACAAGAAATCAGCTCGAATATCCAGATTTCTTGGAAATTCAAATAAAATCGTTTAAAGATTTCGTTCAGCTAGATTCCACCGCTGAACAAAGAAAGTCGGAAGGTCTGTATCAGGTGTTTGCCGAAAACTTCCCGATAACCGATACCCGCAACAATTTTGAACTTCAGTTCATCGACTATACTCTTGATCCTCCAAGATATAGTATCGAACAATGTATAGACAGAGGTCTTACATACTGTGTTCCACTGAAGGCTAAGTTAAGGCTTACATGTAGCGACGAAGAACACGAGGACTTCGAGGACTCGATTCAGGATGTATGGTTAGGTACTATCCCTTATATGACCCCAAGCGGTACTTTCGTTATAAACGGAGCAGAAAGGGTTGTAGTTTCCCAGTTGCATAGGTCTCCTGGCGTTTTCTTCAGCCAGTCAATGCATACCAACGGTACTAAATTGTATTCAGCAAGAGTTATCCCATTCAAGGGTGCATGGATAGAATTTGCTACCGATATAAATACTGTGATGTATGCATACATCGACCGTAAGAAAAAATTGCCTGTAACAACATTGTTGAGGGCTATAGGTTTTGAAAACGACAAAGATATTCTTGAAATCTTTGATTTGGCAGACGAAATAAAGGTTTCAAAGACAGCATTGAAGAAAGTCGTTGGTCGCCGTCTTGCAGCAAGGGTGCTGAAGACCTGGATTGAGGATTTCGTTGACGAGGATACAGCAGAAGTTGTTTCTCTCGAAAGAAACGAGATCATCCTCGACCGTGAGACAGTAATAGAAAATGAACATATCGACATGATTGTTGAATCGGGAGTCAAGACAATCCTCTTGCACAAGGAGAACCAGAAGATTTCCGACCATGCAATCATATACAATACTTTGCAGAAGGATACATGTAACTCCGAAAAGGAAGCTGTATTCTATATTTATCGCCAGTTGAGAAACGCTGAGCCGCCCGACGAGGCAACAGCTCGCGATGTTATCGACAAGTTGTTCTTCTCCGACAAGAGATACGACCTTGGCGATGTTGGTCGTTATAGAATCAACCAGAAATTGGCTCTTGATGTTCCCGATACAACCCGTGTGTTGACAAAGGAAGACATCATCGCCATAATCAAATATTTGATTGAACTTATCAACTCGAAGGCTGATGTGGACGATATCGACCACTTGAGCAACCGTAGAGTAAGAACCGTTGGCGAGCAGTTGGCAAACCAGTTCAGCGTTGGTTTGGCTCGTATGGCTCGTACAATCAGGGAAAGAATGAATGTAAGGGACAATGAGGTATTCCACCCGATGGACCTTATCAATTCAAAGATTCTTTCTTCGGTGATAAATTCATTCTTCGGCACAAACCAGTTGTCGCAGTTCATGGACCAGATAAACCCATTGGCAGAAATGACACACAAGAGACGTCTTTCGGCTTTGGGTCCTGGCGGTCTGTCGCGTGAAAGAGCTGGTTTCGAAGTTCGTGACGTTCACTATACACATTATGGTCGTCTTTGTCCGATTGAAACACCTGAAGGTCCAAATATCGGTCTTATCTCTTCGCTTTGCGTTTACGCTAAGATCAACAACCTCGGTTTCATCGAGACACCATATAGAAAGGTATCAGACAATGCTGTTAGCTTTAACGATATAGTATACCTGAGTGCAGAGCAGGAAACCGGTCTTGTTGTGGCACAGGCAAATGCAGAAGTTGACGATAGCGGCAAATTCCAGAACAATAGGGTTAAGGCAAGAAAGGAAGGCGACTATGTAGTTGTTGCTCCAGAAGAGGTTCAGTTGATGGACGTTGCTCCAAACCAGATTTCTTCTATTGCAGCTTCATTGATCCCGTTCTTGGAGCACGATGATGCTAACCGTGCATTGATGGGTTCGAACATGATGCGTCAGGCAGTTCCTCTGCTTCGTCCAGAAGCACCTATCGTTGGTACTGGTATCGAGCACATGGTTGCTCAGGATTCGAGAATTCTTCTCGTAGCCGAAGGCAATGGCGTTGTTGAATACGTTGATGCTGAAAAGATAATAATAAAGTACGACAGGACAGACGAAGAAAGATTCGTTAGCTTCGTTGGAGATTCTGTTGAATACAAG
The DNA here is from genome assembly GCA_045112395.1 of Bacteroidales bacterium. Classification (GTDB taxonomy): domain Bacteria; phylum Bacteroidota; class Bacteroidia; order Bacteroidales; family ML635J-15; genus Bact-19. The sequence goes on along the minus strand of JBGUHW010000063.1, from coordinate 35,893 downwards.
ATACCTAAGTTCAGGAAGACAAACCAGAACACATGTATCAATCTTCGTCCAGTAGTAAGCAAGGGACAGAAGGTTACCAAGGGAATGATTCTTACCGAAGGTTACGGAACCCAGGGCGGTGACTTGGCTCTCGGTAGAAACCTTAAGGTTGCCTTCATGCCTTGGAAGGGTTACAACTACGAGGATGCTATCGTTCTTAACGAAAGAGTTGTTCGCGAAGATTATTTCACATCAATTCATATTACCGACTATCAGCTTGATGTTCGTGAAACAAAGCGCGGTCTTGAGGAACTTACATCAGATATTCCAAATGTCAGCGAGGCTGCTACTAAGGACCTTGATGAAAACGGTATAATCCGTATTGGTGCAAGAGTAAAGCCAGGTGACATAATGATTGGTAAGATTACTCCTAAGGGCGAAAGCGATCCTTCACCAGAAGAAAAACTTCTCCGAGCAATATTCGGTGAAAAGGCTGGTGATGTAAAGGATGCTTCATTGAAGGCTTCTCCTTCTACAAGCGGTGTTGTAATCGACAAGAAACTCTATTCAAGACTTGTTAAGGACAGAAAGACCAAGACTCAGGACAAGATGTTGGTCGAAGCTATCGAAGAAGTAGAAAGAAAGGAACTCAACAAGTTGAAAGACATCCTCGTTGACAAGTTGTTCGCAATCGTTAACGGCAAAACTTCTCAGGGAGTAAAGGATAACCTCGACCAGATTGTTATCCAGAAGGGTGTAAAATATACGCAGAAACTCCTGCAGGGAATAGATTTCATCAATGTTAATCCGAACAAGTGGACGACAGACAAGTCGCGCAACGATCAGATAGCTAAGATTTTGTTCAACTACATGGTTGAATACAAGAAGATTACAGGTAAGTACAGACGCGAAAAACTTGATATTACCATTGGTGACGAACTTCCATCGGGCATCATGCAGATGGCTAAGGTTTACCTCGCAAGCAAGCGTGTAATCAGAGTTGGTGATAAGCTCGCAGGTCGTCACGGTAACAAGGGTATCCTTGCTCGTATCGTTCGTCAGGAAGATATGCCGTTCCTTGATGATGGTACTCCAGTCGACATTGTTCTTAACCCGTTGGGCGTACCTTCTCGTATGAACCTCGGACAGATTTACGAAACTGTTCTCGGTTGGGCAGGTCGCGTTCTCGGATGCAAGTTTGCAACTCCTATCTTCGATGGTGCAAGCCTCGAACAGATTTGCGAATATACCGACAAGGCAGGCGTTCCACGTTACGGAAAGACTTGGTTGTACGATGGTGGCACAGGCCGCAAGTTCGACCAGCCGGCAACTGTTGGTGTAATCTACATGCTGAAACTCGGTCACATGGTTGAGGACAAGATGCATGCTCGTTCAATTGGTCCATACTCACTTATTACGCAGCAGCCTTTGGGCGGTAAGGCTCAGTTCGGTGGTCAGCGTTTCGGTGAAATGGAAGTCTGGGCACTTGAGGCTTTTGGTGCAGCTAATGTACTGCAGGAAATCCTTACTGTTAAGTCTGATGATGTTGTCGGAAGAGCAAAGACCTACGAAAGCATTGTTAAGGGCGAACAGATGCCTGTACCGGGAATTCCCGAATCATTGAATGTGTTGTTGCATGAATTGAGAGGTTTGTGCTTGAAAATTAATCTTGAATAATTGATAAAAATCTGGTAAAATGGCTTTTAGAAAAGATACAAAAGTTAAGACCAACTTTACAAAGATAACCGTAAGCCTTGCTTCTCCCGAAGAGATTCAGGACTTGTCGAGCGGCGAAGTTACAAAACCCGAAACCATTAACTACAGGACATATAAGCCCGAAAGAGATGGTTTGTTCTGCGAAAGAATTTTCGGTCCGTGCAAGGATTACGAGTGCCATTGCGGTAAATACAAGAGAATAAGATATAAAGGTATCGTATGCGATAGATGCGGTGTCGAGGTAACAGAAAAGAAGGTTCGTAGGGAAAGAATGGGTCACATTAAGCTCGAAGTGCCAGTTGCTCATATCTGGTATTTCAAGACTCTTCCTAACAAGATCGGTTACCTTCTCGGTCTGCCATCAAAGAAGCTTGACGCTGTAATATACTACGAAAGGTACATTGTGCTTCAGCCAGGACCAAAGGCAGAAGAAGGTGTTGCAGAACTTGATCTTCTCACCGAAGAAGAATATGTACAGATTCTTGATTCTCTTCCTCGTGAAAACCAGATGCTTGATGATACCGATCCTAACAAGTTCGTTGCAAAGATGGGTGCCGAGGCTATTCTCGAACTCTTGAGAAAGATTGACCTTGACAAGTTGTCATACGAACTTCGCGATAGAGCTGGTAAGGAAACATCTCAGCAGAGAAAGGCTGAAGCTTTGAAGAGACTGAATGTCGTTGAAGCTTTCAGAATGTCGAAGGACATCAACAAGCCGGAATGGATGATTGTACAGGTTGTTCCTGTTATTCCTCCCGAGCTTCGTCCTTTGGTTCCGCTGGATGGTGGTCGTTTCGCTACATCCGACCTCAACGACCTCTATCGTAGGGTTATCATTAGAAACAACCGTCTGAGAAGACTTCTCGAAATAAAGGCTCCAGAAGTAATTCTTCGTAACGAAAAGCGTATGCTTCAGGAAGCTGTAGATTCATTGTTCGATAACTCAAGAAAGTCGAGCGCTGTAAAGACCGAAGCTAACAGACCACTCAAGTCGTTGAGCGACAGTTTGAAGGGTAAACAAGGTCGTTTCCGTCAGAACTTGCTCGGTAAACGTGTCGACTTCTCGGCTCGTTCGGTTATCGTTGTAGGTCCTGAACTTCACATGCACGAATGCGGTCTTCCAAAGGATATGGCTGCTGAATTGTACAAGCCGTTTGTTATCCGCAAGTTGATGGAACGCGGTATTGTAAAGACTGTGAAGTCAGCTAAGAAAATTGTTGAACGCAAGGATCCGGTTGTATGGGATATCCTCGAAAACGTAATGAAGGGTCACCCGATTCTGCTCAACCGTGCTCCTACGCTTCACCGTCTTGGTATTCAGGCATTCCAGCCGAAACTTATCGAAGGTAAGGCAATCCAACTTCACCCACTCGTATGTACGGCATTCAACGCCGACTTCGATGGTGACCAGATGGCTGTTCACTTGCCGTTGGGCAATGCTGCCGTAATGGAAGCTCAGATTCTTATGCTTGCTTCGCACAATATCCTTAATCCTGCAAATGGTGCGCCTATTACGGTACCATCTCAGGATATGGTTCTTGGTCTGTACTACATTACCAAGGAAAGAACTGGCGAACAGGGCGAAGGTCAGACATTCTACGGTCCGCAGGAAGTTATCATCGCTTACAATGAAGGTAAACTCGGTCTTCATGCAAAGATTAAGGTTAGACATCACGATGTTGACGAAAACGGCAACTTCATTGAACATATTATTGAGACAACAACTGGTAGAGTGTTGTTCAACCAGGTTGTTCCAAAGGAATACGGATATATCAACCAGCTCCTTACAAAGAAATCTTTGAGAGACATCATTGGTAACCTTATCAATAAGTGCGGAACTGCAACTACTGCTAAGTTCCTCGACGACATCAAGAACATGGGTTACTACAACGCTTTCATCGGCGGTCTGTCATTCAACCTCGACAACGTTATCGTTCCTGACGAAAAGGCTCAGCTCATTCAGGATGGTTATGACCAGGTTGACGAAATCATGTTCAACTTCAGCAACGGTTTCATTACCGATACCGAACGCTACAATCAGGTTATCGATGTTTGGACCAATGTAAATGCTAAGTTGAGTATCGCCGTTATGAAGAAACTTTCGACCGACGACCAAGGTTTCAACTCTGTTTACATGATGCTTGACTCTGGTGCTCGTGGTTCTAAGGAACAGATTAGCCAGTTGTGCGGTATGAGAGGTCTTATGGCTAAGCCGCAGAAATCTGGTACAGGCGCAAGCGAAATCATCGAAAACCCAATTCTTGCTAACTTCAAGGAAGGTCTTTCGATTCTCGAATACTTTATCTCCAGCCACGGTGCTCGTAAGGGTCTTGCCGATACCGCTCTTAAGACGGCTGATGCTGGTTACCTGACCCGTCGTCTTGTCGATGTGGCTCACGATGTAATCATCACCGAGGAAGACTGCGGTACATTGCGCGGACTTGAAGTTTCTGAACTCAGAAAGGACGACGGCGAACTTATCGAATCGTTGTACGATCGTATTCTTGGTAGAATCAGTGTTCATGATGTATTCCACCCACAGACCAACGAACTTATCGTTGCATCTGGAGAAGAAATTACAGAGGACATAGCTAAGACAATCGCCGATTCACCAATCGAAAAGGTTGAAATACGTTCGGTTCTTACTTGTGAATCGCATAGGGGCGTTTGTGCTAAGTGCTACGGTCGTAACCTTGCAACTCACAGGATGGTTCAGAAGGGCGAGGCTGTTGGTGTTATCGCTGCTCAGTCAATCGGTGAACCAGGTACACAGCTTACTCTTCGTACATTCCACTCTGGTGGTATTGCAGGTAACATTGCAAGTGAATCAACAATCACAGCAAAATACGACGGTATTCTTGAAATAGATGAACTTCGTACAGTTTCCCACGAAGAGGAAGAAGGTAATGTTGACATCGTTGTTACCCGTATGGCCGAACTCAAGATTCTTGACCAGGGAACAAAGATTGCTTTGGTTAACAAGACATTGCCTTATGGTTCAAGGTTGTATTTCAAGAATGGTGACCTCGTTAAGAAGGGCGATAAGATTTGTGAATGGGACCAGTACAATATAGTAATCATTTCCGAATACACTGGTAAGCTTATCTTCGAAGATGTTGTCGAAGGTGTTAACTTCAAGCAGGAAATTGCTCCGCAGACAGGTTTCATCGAGAGAATAATTACCGAAACCAAGGATAAGTCCAAGATTCCAGTTGCAAAGATTATTGACAAGAACAAGGAAGTACTTGCAGTTTACAACTTGCCAGTAGGCGCACGTCTGATGAAGAACGAGAAAGACCAGATTAAGGCTGGTGACATCCTCATCAAGATGCCGAAGGTTGTAGGTAAGGGTGGTGATATCACGGGTGGTTTGCCACGTGTAACCGAGTTGTTCGAGGCTCGTAACCCATCCAACCCAGCTGTTGTTTCCGAAATCGACGGTGTTGTTCAGTTCGGTAAGATTAAGCGTGGTAACCGTGAAATCGAAATTACTCCGAAGGAAGGCAACTCGAAGAAATATTTGGTTCCGCTGTCAAAGCAGATTCTTGTTCAGCCAAACGATTACATCAAGGCTGGTACTCCGCTTATCGATGGTGCTATCACTCCGTCAGACATCCTTGCTATCAAGGGTCCGACCGCAGTACAGGAATATCTTGTAAACGAAATTCAGGATGTTTACCGTCTGCAGGGTGTTAAGATTAACAACAAGCATTTCGAGGTAATCGTACGCCAGATGATGAGAAAGGTTGTTGTAGAAGATCCAGGCGATACCCAGTTCCTTGAAAAGCAGGTGGTTGACAAGTGGGAATTCAGACAGGAAAACGATTCTATCTTCGACAAGAAGGTAGTCGTTGATGCTGGTGATTCCGAGAATTTCACAGCAGGTCAGATTGTTTCGTACAGAAGACTTCGCGATGAAAACTCGATGCTGAAGCGTAAAGACAAGAAGTTGGTTGAGGCTCGTCCCGCAATTCCGGCAACATCAAGCCAGGTATTGCAGGGTATAACCAAGGCTGCATTGCAGACCTCCAGCTTCATGTCGGCTGCTTCATTCCAGGAAACCACAAAGGTATTGAACGAGGCTGCTATCCGTGCTAAGGAAGATACTCTCGAAGGCATGAAGGAAAATGTAATCGTAGGACACTTGATTCCTGCAGGAACAGGTCTGCGCGAATTCCAGAGCCTGCGCGTGTGCAACAAGGCCGAGGTAGCTCCTTATCTTGATACGCTTGAACAACAGCAACCAGAAACAGAAATTTAATTGAATAATTATGGCAGAGAACAACAACCAGTTGAACATTGAATTGGACGAGCAGACGGGACAGGGAACATACGCAAATCTCGCTGTAATAAGTCACTCCACATCCGAATTCATACTCGATTTTGTAAGGATTATGCCTGGTATACCTAAGTCAAAGGTACAGTCGAGGATAATCTTAACTCCCGAACATGCAAAGAGACTTTTGTTTGCATTGCAGGACAATATTCAGAAGTATGAATCCAATTTCGGACAGATTCAAGTTCAATCATCTAAGATTCCAATGAATTTTGGAGGTAACACAGTAAAAGCGTAACAGATTGTTTTAACGATAGAAGAGAATGGCTGCAGTCATTCTCTTTTTTTGTTTATATACATAGCATATTGAACAAATTTCTAGCGAACTATGCGATAATGAACAATGCTATTTAATCATCTAATTGTCTAACATTCATTTGTTGGTACTTTTTTCGTTTCCACTGTAAAGCCGTGGAATAATAAATTATTTTTGTCGTTTGTATTTTCGCAAATGTTAAGAAAATGAGAAAGATAATTGCTGTTCTGATATTTGTTGCAGCATTCAGTTGCATAGGAATGAAGGTGGCCGTAAGCGAAGTGGAACGCACTGGTTTTGTCCAGACAGAAGAGCCCTGGTTCTGGAATATGGATATATCGTGGGTTGATTCTGTAATGAAGCAGATGACTCTTGAAGAGAAGATTGCGCAACTGATAATGATCCCTGTATATTCAAACAGATCAGCATCTTATAATTCGGAAACAGTTGCTCTTGTGGAAAAATATCAGCTTGGTGGAGTAATCTTCATGCAGGGCGGCCCCGGCAGGCAGATAAATCTGGTAAACCGTTTGCAGAAGGTAAGCAAAGTTCCATTGTTGGTTGGCATGGATGCCGAATGGTCACTTAGCATGCGTCTCGATAGCGTGGTAATGTATCCACGGCAAATGCTTGTGGGGGCAATTACCAACAATGCTTTGGTGTACGATATGGGTGCTGAATTTGCACGACAGCTCAAAAGGGTCGGTGCAAATGTAAACTTTGCTCCTGTCATTGATGTTAATGTAAATCCTTCTAATCCAGTTATTAACGATAGGTCGTTTGGCGAAAACAAGTACAACGTAGCCGAGAAAGGCTGGATGTATGCCAAAGGAATGCAGGACAATGGTGTGCTGGCTGTCGGCAAGCACTTCCCAGGTCATGGCGATACCAATGTAGATTCGCACAAGGCCATGCCTGTAATTACCCACGACCGAGTTCGTCTCGACTCCATCGAATTGTATCCTTTCCGTTATTTGTCTGAAAAAGGTGTGGGAGGAATGATGGTTTCGCATCTTTTTGTTCCGACAATAGACCCTACCGAAAATCTTCCAGCTTCGCTATCTTCAAAGGCAGTAAAGGACGTATTGCGCAAGGATGTCAATTTCAACGGAATGGTATTTACTGATGCAATGAACATGGGCGGAATTACAACCAATTACAAGGGCAACGAAGCCGATGTCATGGCTTTGCTTGCTGGCAACGACATGATTATGTTCCCAACCGATGTTAAGGATGTGATAGAAAAATTGAAATCAGCCATCGAGGAAGGAAAAATTTCCGAGAAGGACATTGATGAAGCATGCAATCGCGTGTTGCTCACAAAGTTGCGTCTTGGGCTAAATAAGGGTTACGAACCCATTTCGACAAAAAATGTTTATGCCGACCTCAATGATGTTCAGGCTCGATTGATGCAGCAGCACTTGATAGAAAATGCCTTGACTCTTGCCGTAAATAGGGATTCGATAGTGCCGATAATGAACCTTGACTCGGTAAAAATAGCATCTGTATCGTTTGAAAGCACCGAAGAGACTTTTTTCCAAAAAAGGTTGCGCTATTATGCAGATGTCAAGAATTTTGTGTATTCCAAGGATTTTAAAGGCTTATCAGCCGAACAACGCAAGAAAAAGCTTGCTTCGTACGATATAGTCATAGTGAGTGTTCATGGACAAAATCAGCGTTCTGTTGCAAAGAAATTTGGAATTTCGCAGGCAACAATCGACGGAGCAAACGAAATTCTTGCAAATTGCAAAAATGTGGTATTCGACTTATTTGCAAATCCTTACGGACTTGCCTATTTTAGCAATATCGATAGAGCAAAGTCGATAATAGTTTCATACAACGATTGGGAGATAACTAATGATTTTTCGGCACAGCTTGTATTTGGCGGTATCCCAGCCTGCGGTGTGATGCCAGTTTCGGCAACCGAGAACATAAAGGAAAGCATGGGAGAGAAAACCCACAAGATACGTCTGAAGTATTCCAACATTCCTGAAGATGCAGGTGTTAGATCGGAAGTAATTCACAAAGTCGATTCAATTTTCAAGAGCGGTATTCACACCAAGGCATATCCGGGCGGTCAGGTTGTACTTGTACGAAACGGCATTGTAATATACCATAAATCAATGGGATATCATACCTACGATGAAAAGGAAAAAGTTGATGACTTTGATGTGTACGACTTGGCTTCGTTAACAAAGGTTATTGCTACAACTTCCGATATAATAATGCTTTACGATGAGGGTAAGTTTACTATAAAGGACAAAGTGTCGGATTATTACGATTTGTGGAAGAATTCAAACAAGTCGCATCTTACATTCGAGCAGGTGCTTACGCATAGGGCAGGGTTGAGGTCGTGGATTCCATTCTACAAGAAAACCATGAACGAGGAGATGTATCCCAAGATTTACAGCGATACCAAGTCGGACAAATTTTCGATTCAGGTTGCCGATGACCTGTTTATGGCTAAGTCGTACAAGGACGAAATGTTTAGGCTAATAAAGGAGTCGGCTCTCGAAAACAAGGGAAAATATGTTTATTCCGATTTGGGATTCATTGTAATGCCTTATGTGATAATGCACATGACTGGTGAGGATTATGTAAAATATACGTATAGGAAAGTATTCTCGCCTTTGGGTGCATATTCATTGTGTTTCAATCCATTGGACCGATACAAATTGGAACAGATTATACCTACTGAAAACGATACATATTTTCGTATGCAGCAACTCCATGGTCATGTACACGACCAGGCAGCAGCAATGCTGGGTGGTGTTTCTGGTCATGCTGGACTTTTTGGCAATGCCAACGATTTGGCAAAGGTAATGGAGATTTATCTTGAAAATGGTGAGTATGGCGGAGTTAGATATTTCTCGGATACTGCTGTACAACGTTTCACAGAGTACCATTACGAGCCTACTTTCTGTCGTCGGGCATTGTGTTGGGACAAGCCGGTTCACGACCGTTCAAAAGGAACAGGAAGCAAAAGTTCGTCAGACCGCTCGTTTGGACATACAGGCTATACTGGTACAATGGTATGGGCTGATCCTGAGTACAATATGGCGGTGGTTGTTCTTACCAACCGCGTTTATACAGATTCCGAAAATGGAAAACTTATGAAGCAGAACATACGTACCAACATCGAGGAGGCATTGTATAATGCCATATATGACAAATGACAATGAAAAAATTGTTGCTGTTCATATTTCTATCATTTGTCGCATGTGGGCTTAGTGCTCAGTATCTTGAAACAGAACCGCCACCAAGTCCAGTGCAGCGCATTTTCTATGGGGGCGACCTCGACTTGGCTTTTGGTACAGTAACGCAGATCTCACTTAGCCCACAGGTCGGCTACAGGATAACAAACAGGTTTTCGGCTGGTGTGGGAATCGACTATATGTTTGTGTACTCTGAGTTTTATAATTTCAAAGGCAGTATTTTCGGTGGCAATGTGTTTGCAAGTTTTACTGTCATAAAGAGTATAGGTGACCTTATTCCATTTTTCAGAACAGATATGGGGATACTTATATATGGGCAGTTTTCGTACACCAACATGGGCAAGTTTTATACTGTACTTTCTGCCGAAGAACCCATGTGGATAGCCTCTCCAATGCTAGGTCTAGGATTTCAGGTGCCCATTGGAAGAAGGTCGTATATGGTACTGTCGGTAATGTACAATTTCAACGAATCCATGTACTCGCTGTACTCAAATCCAGTAGTAAAAATAAGCTATCAGTTTTAAGCGTATTTTTGGATACAAATACATTCAAAATCCCTTTTTATTTATTGGTATGTGAACCAAAAAAATTATTAAATTTGCGCCTAATTTTATTTTAGGATAACTATGTACGAATATGTCAAGGGACTTGTTGCTGAACTTAATCCTGCTTATGCAGTGGTTGAGGTTAACGGCATAGGCTACTTTGTTAATATAAGCCTTACATCCTATTCCGCATTGCGGCAGGGTGAGCAGTCTCAATTGTTTTTGCATCAGGTGGTTAGAGAAGATGCTCATTTGCTTTTTGGTTTTGTTACTAAAGTAGAGAGAGAACTTTTTCGTCTACTGGTTACAGTGAACGGAGTAGGACCAAACACAGCACGGCTTATATTGTCGTCGCTTACACCGCAAGAACTTACAAATGCAATCCTTAGCGAAAATCTTGTAAAGCTGAAAAGCGTTAAGGGCATAGGAGCAAAGACTGCACAACGCATTATTCTCGACCTCAAGGATAAGGTAAATATGTCGGGAGATTTCGATACTGCAGAAATTTTTGCAGCTTCGGACAATACAATTAAGAAAGATGCGTTATTAACTTTAACTACTCTTGGTTTTGCAAAGGCCTCAGTGGAAAAAGTGCTTGACAAGGTGCTAAAGGAAAAGCCAGATGCTTCCCTTGAAACAGTTATCAAGCTGTCGTTGAACTATTTGTAGAATTGAACTTTGTTCGGTAGAATATTAAAATATACTTTGGTCTGTGGACTTATGGCTGCGATGATGGTCGTGGCATTTGTTCCGTCTAGTGCAAGAAACGGAAGCCGTGGCCGTTATCCGTCGCTTAATGCATTTTCGGAACTCCCTGGTCCCGACGACGATACAACAAAGACCGAAGGCAATGCAAAATTTCCTCTACCCAAAGAGAATGTAAATCCTTCGGACAACACCGACAATAGCCCATTGTACGGAACAGATCCGTCAAATGTGAGCACATCGGTGGAATACGATCCCGAAACCGATAGCTACAATTTCCAGAAGAATGTCGACGGTATGCCTATCGGAACGCCATACAATATGCCTTTTGACGATTATGTGAATTATAATTTCGAAAAGGCTATGAACTCCTACTGGCATCAGAAGGCAAAGATGAACCGTGAGCAGAATCAGGAGATTAACAGTACTTTCATTCCAAAACTCGAAGTCGGTGGTGAAATTTTCGATAGAATATTCGGTGGAAATGTAATCGACATAAAGCCACAGGGTTCGGCAGAACTAACACTCGGATTGGAATATACACGTACCGATAACCCTGCTCTGGATTCAAAGCAGCAACGGCAGGTTAATCTCGATTTCGACGAGAAAATCCAGATGAATGTTGTCGGTCAGATTGGTACAAAGATGAAGGTCAACATTTCGTATGATACCGAGGCTTCGTTCGATTTCGAGAACAATGTAAAACTTGAATATACTGGCGATGATGACGACATCATCCAGAAAATAGAAGCAGGAAATGTTTCGCTTCCTCTTACTGGAACCCTTATTCAGGGTAGCCAAAGCCTTTTCGGTGTAAAGACAGAACTGAAATTCGGAAAATTGACACTTACAGGCTTGCTTTCTCAGAAAAAGAGTGAGACATCTACGATTAATGTAGAAGGCGGAAGTACCACTAAGGAATTTGAAATTAAAGCCGACAATTACGAAGAAAACAAGCACTTCTTCCTATCTCACTATTTCAAGGAAAACTACGACAGAGCAATGTCCACTCTGCCGGTTATAACTGGAGGCGTGACGATTAACAGAATAGAGGTATGGGTAACAAATAAGACAGGCAACTACACCGATGCTCGAAATATTATAGCTTTTGCCGACTTGGGCGAGTCGAATGTAAACGATGCACAGTCGTTGTATGTGAGCAGTTCGTTGCATAATACAACCACAATACCGCCATACAACGATGTAAATATTCTGGGTAATATAGCTTTGGACTATCCCGATATTAGGGATATAAATATGGTTAGCAGTACTTTGCTTGGTTTGCAGATGTCGGGAGGTACCGATTTCGAAAAGATTGAGTCTGCTCGTAAGCTAAGCCCTTCGGAATATACGCTCAATGCACAGTTGGGTTATATTTCTCTTAATTCAAAATTGAATGCCGACCAGGTTCTGGCTGTGGCATACGAATATACTGTCGGTGGCGAGGTTTATACTGTCGGTGAATTTTCAAACTCGGCTATAGCTGCTCCGCAAACATTGGTGGTCAAATTGATAAAGGGTACTTCATTTACTCCTAGCAAGAAAAACTGGGACCTCATGATGAAGAACATATACAATATCGGGGCATACCAGATTACTCGCGACGACTTTACCCTCGACATTCTCTATACCAACGACAAGACAGGTACCGATCTTACATATATTCCTGCAGGTGCTATCGACAATATACAGTTGCTTAGGGTTTTGGGCCTTGATAACTTGAATACGCAAAATGACCCCTATCCTGATGGAATGTTCGACTTCGTTGAAAATTTCACGATTAGTTCGTCTGGTGGCAGGATTATATTTCCAGTGCGAGAACCGTTTGGTTCGTACTTGTATGAAAAAATAACTGGAGGAAACAGTTCCCTTGCAAATGTAGCCAATGGGTATGTGTTCCCTGAACTTTATGATAGCACAAAGAGCAAGGCTCAGCAGTTAGCCGAGAAGAATAAGTTCAAATTGAAGGGACGATACAAGTCAACAAGCAGTAGTGAAATTTCTCTCAATGCTATCAATGTTCCGCAGGGTAGTGTTTCCGTTACTGCTGGTTCCGCCCTGCTGGTCGAAAATGTCGATTATACGGTTGATTATAACCTTGGTAGGGTAAAAATATTGAACCAGGGAATTCTAGAGGCAGGAACTCCAATTTCCATTAATCTTGAAAGTAATTCTGTCGGTTCCATGCAGACTAAAGTCCTTACAGGATTGCATGCGAACTACGATTTCTCGAATAATTTCAATATCGGTGCCACTATACTTCACCTGAAGGAAAAGCCAATGACACCAAAGGTTAACATTGGAGAGGAACCTTTGTCGAATACAATCTGGGGTGCAAATTTGTCGTATCGTACCGATGTCCCATTTTTGACCAAGGCTATCGATTTCTTGCCGCTATTGCAGACAAAGGAAATGTCGACTATAACTTTCAATGCAGAGTTTGCTCAATTGCTTCCTGGCCATTCAAAGGTGATTGGTAAGGAGGGTGCTGCATATATCGACGACTTTGAAAGTTCCAAGATTACAAATGACATAAAGAGTTATGTAAGCTGGTCGATTGCAAGTACACCAAACGACTCTGTTCTGTTCCCCGAAAGCTCGAAGATAAACGACCTCGATTATGGTAGGAACAGAGGTTTGTTGTCGTGGTTTGTTGTAGACCAGACATTGCACGAAAGCACTTCTCCAATAAGTATTGAAGATAGGTCGAGCCATTATACAAGATTGGTTTATGAGACAGAACTTTTCCCGAATCGTGAGAGTGAAACCAACTTGGAAAAGAATATTGCTCCGCTGAATCTCGTGTTTTATCCGAATGAGAAAGGTCCTTACAACTACGATGTTGCAGGAATGAATTCTCTCGGTTTGCTCGAAAATCCGCGTAAGCGATGGGCTGGTATCCAGCGACAACTTACAACTACCGACTTCGAGGATGCAAATATTGAGTACATCGAATTTTGGATGATGGATCCTTTTGTCGAAGACTCGACTAACCCTGGTGGCGACCTCTATTTCAACCTCGGTGATGTGAGCGAAGATATATTGAAGGATGGTCGAAAGTCGTTTGAACAGGGACTTCCTGCTCCGTCACTTCAAAATCCTGTTGATACAACAGTGTGGGGTCTTGTGCCGACATCACAGGCACTTGTGAGTGCTTTCGACAATGACGCCGAAATCCGATTTGCTCAGGATGTCGGTTTCGATGGTCTTAGCACCGAAAACGAGGTTACATTCTTCGATGAATATCTTGAGCAGGTAAAGAATATGTTTGGAGAAAGTTCAGAGGCTTACCAGAAGGCGCTAGCTGACCCTTCGTCAGATAACTTCCACCATTACAAGGGAACCGACTACGACGAGAAGGGACTTAACATTCTCCAGAGGTACAAGTACTTCAACGGTTTGGACGGAAACTCAATCCCGCGTGAGTACCAGACCGAAAGTTATATTACAAACGCAACTACCACTCCCGATGTCGAGGATATAAACAGGGACAATACTCTTAGCGAATCGGAAAATTTCTTCCAGTATAGGGTAAGTATACGTCCTCAGGATCTTATCGTTGGACAGAACTATATTGCCGATAAAACAGTCGTGTCTGTTACTCTGGCTAATGATGAAACATCACAGGTTACATGGTATCAGTTCAAAATTCCTATTTCAGAATATTCAAAGAGAGTAGGTTCGATTTCTGATTTTAAGTCGATCCGTTTCATGAGAATGTTCATGACAAATTTTGACACGACAACTTGTTTGCGTTTCGGTACCTTGGATCTTGTGCGTGGCGAATGGAGAAAATATGACGACTCGTTCATGCAACCTGGTGAATATATTGTCACTGAATTGGAAAACACCTCGTTTGATGTTTCAGCGGTCAACATCGAGGAAAATGCAAGTCGTAGGCCGGTTAACTATGTGCTGCCTCCTGGTGTTACACGTGAACAGAATACCATGAATCCGCAGATGCAACAGCTCAACGAGCAGGCAATGACAATCAAGGTGCTCGATTTGGCCGATGGTGATGCCCGTGCGGTATACAAGAATGTTTACCTTGATGTAAGAAAATACTTGCGCATGCAGATGTTCGTTCATGCTGAGTCGGTTGTAGGCAAAGACGAAATTAAGGATGGCGACGTAAGCGTATTTGTGCGCTTGGGTACCGACTACAAGAACAACTACTACGAATTTGAGGTTCCGCTGAAGGTTACTCCCGAAGGCTATTATTCTGGCGAAGATGTGGAATCTCCCGACAGATATGTTGTATGGCCTGAAGAAAACGATATTAATATTGTTTTTGAGGATCTGACGAAGGTAAAGGAAAACAGAAATGAACTTATCCGTCTTGGAAACCAGAATGTAGGCCTTACGAAACTTTACTCCGAGATGAACGAAAGAGGAAAGATAAGCGTTATGGGTAATCCTAATCTTTCCAATGTGCAGACTATCATGATTGGTGTACGCAATCCTAAGCAGGTCAGCCTCAACGGAACTGATGACGGTTTGCCTAAGAGTGCCGAAATTTGGGTTAACGAATTACGCTTGACAAACTTCAACGAAAAGTCTGGTTGGGCGGCAACGGCTCGCGCTACGGCAAAACTTGCCGATTTCGGAACAGTGACACTTTCTGGAACAACAAAGAAACCTGGTTTCGGTGCCTTGAACTCCACTATTAAGGATCGTCTTACCGAGGAAATAAATCAGTACGATTTTTCATCTAGCTTCGAGTTCGGAAAATTCTTCCCAGAACGTTTCAATGTGAGAATTCCTTTGTATATAGCTGTGTCCGAGAATGTTTCAAATCCTGAGTACGACCCGTTAAGTCCGGATGTCCTTATGAAGAATACATTGAAAAATCCTGACTTGCCCAAGGAATACAAGGATAGTATTAAGCATTTGTCTCAGGACTATGTGAAGCGTACAAGCATTAATCTTACCAATGTGAAAGTTAACGGAAAGCAGGGACAGAAACCTCATGTGTATAATCTTTCCAATTTCTCGTTGAGCTACGGTTACACTAATGTTTTCCAGCGCGACCCGAATACAATTTTCCGTACAAATATAACCCATACGGCATCAGTATTCTACAATTACAATGCGACACCTAAGATTGTCGAGCCATTCAAGGATGTGAAATTGTTTAAGAAGAAGGCATTCAAGATTATCAAGGATTTCAACTTCTACTATCTGCCATCGCAGATTTCGTTCAGATCAAATCTTAACCGCCAGTATGGTGAAACCCAGATACGAAATGTCTATGATCCGTCATATACATTGCCAATCAGTGTAATAAAGGATTTCACTATAATAAGGCAGTACGATTTTAAGTACAACTTCTCTAAGAACTTGAAATTTGAATACACAGCTACCAATAATGCTCGTATCGACGAACCTGAAGGTCGTTTGTACAAGGGTGATCCCGAATACGAGCAGAAGATGGACTCTATCTGGAAGAATTTCAAGACGTTTGGACGAAATACAAGTTTCTACCAGCAATGGAGCGCATCGTATACATTGCCAATCAACAAGATTCCTATTTTCGACTGGATTTCGGCAAGTGTAAGGTATCAGGGTTCGTACAACTGGACAGCTGGCGCAATTACTGCCGATACGCTTAATATTGGTAATGTCGTGCAGAACTCTAATACAATGTCGGCAAACACCCAGTTCAATTTGCTAAACTTATACAATAAGGTCAAGTACCTGAAGAATGTAAACAATAAATATCGTGGAAGGGCTTCTACCAAGAAGAAGGAGACAGAAACCGTAAACTACGAAGAAAACATTGGCAAATTGGCTGCTGGTAAGAAGAAGACCATAAATCATAAGCTAAAGACTAAGAATGTTACTATAAAGGTTACTGATGATAAGGGTCGTCCTATTAATGCCGAAATGAGTGTGATAGATGACAATAAATTGTCGTTTACTGTTGAGAAGGATGTGGAGAATATAAAGGTTCAGGTAACAGGTAAGCGCGACAAGAAGGATTCTGTTGCAAAGAAGATTTTCGACAACTTGCTAGTAGTGCTGATGAGTGTCAAGAACGTTTCTGCAAATGTGAGCGAAACAAACGGAACGCTGTTGCCAGGATATATGGGCAAGACTAAGCTTATAGGTATGTCAAAGTACACTCCCGATGAGGAGATGTTTGGTGTTCAACCTTCTGTTATCGCACCAACTTTCCCGTTTGTCATAGGCTGGCAGGTAAAGAATTTCGGTGAATGGGCTTGCGAACACAATTTGGTAACCAAGGACACATCCTCGATTCAGGCATATACGCAGACACATTCCCGTAATTGGAACTTTAGGGCATCTCTCGAACCGGTACGTGACCTCAAGATTGACCTGTCAATGCTTCATAATTATTCCGAAAACCAGACCAAGTATTACCGTTATATGGTTGATCCCGCTACTGGCGTAGGTGAATTCCGTGGTCTTAATCCTTCGATGACAGGTACGTTCTCCATGTCAACCATAACAATAAAGTCGGCATTCGAGAAGTTTAAGTCCGAAAACTATGTGTCGGAAACATTTAGCCAGTTCTCTGAGAACAGGATAATAATTGCGGAACGCTTGGCCAAGGAGCGTCCCGATTATGACGGAACGGTTGACGAAGATGGGTTCCCCAATGGATTTGGACGCACATCCCAGGACGTGCTTATTCCAGCATTCTTCGCTGCATATACAGGTCAGGATCCTCACAAGGTTAACCTTAGCACTATCCCGGGACTATGGTCGGCACTTCCAAACTGGCAGATCGTATACGACGGTTTAAGCAAGATTCCAAAACTCAAGAAGGTATTCCGTTCGTTAAGCATTAAGCATACCTATCGTTCTACATACAATATTGGTTCGTTCCAGACACGTCTGGCTAACGAGTACGATCCGGATGAGAGCGGACTTAACCAGATTCGCGATCAGCTCAACAATTTCTATTCACGCTATGTAATCAACGGCATTAGCATTAGCGAGCAGTTGAGTCCTCTTATTTCGTTCGACATGATGCTAGTGAACAGTATGTCGGTAAAGGTAGAGGTAAAGAAGACGCGTAACTTGACGATGAGTTTCTCTAACAACCAGCTTACCGAAGTCAAGAATAACGAACTTATAATTGGTGCTGGCTACCGCTTCAAGGATGTTGCTCTTACTATCAGTGTAGGCGGTAGAAAGCGTGACCTCAAGAGCGACCTTAACCTTCGTTTCGACTTCTCGGCTCGCAAGCAGATTACAATGATTCGTAAGCTTGAGGAGGCTCAGGACCAGCCTACGTCAGGAAATATACAATATACATTCAAACTTTCGGCTGACTATGTGCTTAGCAATAGGTTCAACGTAAGTTTGTTCTACGACCAAAGCATTAACAATCCGATTGTTGGCACATCATTTAAGACTGTTAATGCAAAAGTTGGCATTATGATGAGATTTACACTTGCTACTTGATAAAATAGTATTATTTTTGGCGAAACAATTTTGTATTAACATTAAAAATAAATAAAAATGGCATTTCCAAAAGAATTAAAGTACGCAGAATCACACGAATGGCTGCGCGTTAAGGGCGAAGAAGCATACATTGGTATCACCGATTTCGCAGTATCAGAATTGAACGACCTTATTTATATCGAAATTGAGGTTGAAGGTGAAACTCTTGAAAAGGGTGAAGAATTTGGTGTAATCGAAGCATCAAAGGTTGCATCGAAGGTTTATATGCCAGTATCGGGCGAAGTTCTCGAAGTTAACCAGGACGCTCTCGACAATCCTGAAATGTTGAAGGACGACGCTTACGAAAACGGTTGGTTGATTAAGATCAGAATGACCGATCCTTCACAGGCTAACGCTCTTCTCGATGCTGCAGCATACGAAGCATTGACAAAGAAATAATAATTCATTACGGAATTAGAGAAAGCCACTTCGTTCGAGGTGGCTTTTTTTTGTGGAGATTACTTGTTGGTTTATACTCCCGCCCCTTTTCCTTGTAGGTCGCACCCTTGACCCCAGCGGGGTCACATATATGTAGCAGCGATAGCTGCGGTGGGAAAGCGCTGGCGCATGTTTTTGCGGTTCACCAACCATGCAAAAACTGTGACAGCGCACAATTTAGCGGACAATAATAATTTTATTTCGCACATCCAATATTTTTTATTAAGTTTGTGGGATAACAAAAACAATAAAAATATTATATATGGATAAGCAAAATAACATGAAAATGATGCTTCAGAACGCTGAGCATCCGATTACTGTATTGTTGGGTGGCGACAAGATAAAGGAACAGATGGAAGCCATCGAAAGCATTGCATCGGGCGTTGATACGATTCTTGTTGGCGGCGCACTCGTTGCTCCTTTTACAAAGGCAAGCGGAATGAACGTCGGAAATTCGAAGACCTGCGACGAATGTGTTGCTCGTGCAAAGGAAATCCTTGCAAAATATGCTGCAAAGATTTGTCTGCCTGTTGACTGCTACGTTGCCGACAAACCCGAAAATGATTCCAATATCGAGCATGTTAAACTTGACGAAATTCCAGACGGACGTTTCATCATGGACATCGGTGTAAAGACCGTTGACATTTTTGCCGAGAAGATTGAAGGCGCAAAGACTTTCATTTGGAACGGCACTCTTGGTCATTCGGAAATGCCGCATTTCGCATACGGAACCTATAAGACCGCTCTTGCTGCCGCTCGTGGCACTGCTAACGGACTGAAAACAATGGTCGATGGCGATGATACAAAAGCTGCAATTTTGCGCTATGGTCTCGAAGGCGGAATGTTCTTCGTCGAAGGTGGAAAACTCGTTGAGAAGGCAGAACGCAAGGTCGTACACACCGATGAGGCACCGAAGGACGGCTATACTATCGACAAGTACAACTTCAATGGCAAGAAGGTTTTGTTGCGCGTTGATTTCAACGTTCCGCTGGACGAGAACTTCAACATTACCGACGACACCCGTATAGTTTGCGAAGTTCCAACAATCAAGAAAATTTTGAAGGATGGTGGTGCTGTAATAATCATGTCGCATCTTGGTCGTCCCAAGAAGGTTGATAATAAGTTCTCGCTCAAGCATATCGTTAAGCACGTAAGTGAATGTCTTGGCGTTCCAGTACAGTTTGCCGACGACTGCCAGAAGGCTCAGGCACAGGCTGCTGCCTTGAAGTCGGGCGAGGTTTTGTTACTCGAAAATCTTCGCTTCTATGCCGAAGAGGAAGGCAAACCACGTGGACTAGCTGACGATGCTTCAGACGAGGAAAAGAAGGCTGCAAAGGCTGCCGTAAAGGAATCGCAGAAGGAGTTTGTAAAGACTCTTGCTTCGTATGGCGACTGCTACGTAAATGATGCTTTCGGAACTGCACACCGCGCACATGCATCGACATACTATGTTGCAAAGTATTTCCCGAAGGACAAGATGCTCGGTTACTTGGTCGAAAACGAAGTCAACAATATCAACAAGGTGCTTACCACTGGCGAAAAGCCTGTTACGGCAATCGTTGGCGGTTCGAAGATTTCGACCAAGATTGACATTATCAAGTCGTTGATTACTAAGGTTGACAATCTTATTGTCGGTGGCGGTATTTCCTACACTTTCATCAAGGCTATGGGCGGAAATATCGGTCGTTCGCTGGCTGAGGACGATTGTATTCCTATTGCAAACGAAATCCTTGATATGGCCAAGAAGTTGAACGTAAACCTCTATTTGCCGGTTGATTGCATGATTGGTGACAAGTTCGACAACGAAGCCAATATTCACATGGCCGACGTCCGCAATGTTCCCGATGGTTGGGAAGGCATGGATATGGGTGTTAAGACAATCCAGCGTTACACAGAGGTTATCGAGAATTCGAAGACTATCCTCTGGAACGGTCCTATGGGCGTGTTCGAAATGGAACACTTTAGCAATGGTACAATGAAGGTTGCTTTGGCAGTATGCCGTGCTACCGAACTTGGCGCATTTACCCTCGTTGGTGGTGGCGACAGCATTGCAGCACTCAATAAGTTCAACCTCAGCGAAAAAATCAGCTATGCTTCTACAGCAGGCGGTGCTTTGCTTGAGTACATCGAAGGCAAGGAGTTGCCAGGACTGAAGGCAATATCCTCGGATGAGATTTAATTTGACGAAGAATAAAATTTTGAGGTTTCCGTATGGAAACCTCTTTTTTTGTCCACTGGATACACAAAAAAAGAGGCTCGAAAATCGAGCCTCTTATGTTTTCAATTTAGATGTTCAAATTACTTTGCAGCAACTGGAGTAGTTTCAGCCTTCTTGTACTTGAATACCATTACGTTACCAATACCAGTAGTGTTAGTAGCACCTGAATTCATTCTACCAGCAACATAGTCAACCAATACATATTCGCCGTCCTTGTTCTTGCAAATGAAATACTTTTCTTCGTATCCCTTACCTTCATCAGTTGCAGGGAACATTGTTCTACCTGTTACTTTTTCTCCATTGTTGTAAGCTTCAACCAAAGCTTCGTTAGTAGTCAGGTTGTCAATGTTTGTTACAAATACCCAGCTTGCACCAGTTGTTGGTTCTGCATACAAGTTGTAAGCTCTAGTGTTCTTTTCAAGGTATTTAACACCAATAGTTTCGTTTTGTTCTGTAATAGTAGTTACACCAGTATAAGTTGCCCAGCTCTGATTTGAAAGAGCAATAGGATCGCTCCAGTTAGCTGAAATAGGAGTAGCAGTTTCTACAACATTGATAGGGTAGATCTTTGAATCTTGGTTGTCTTTCTTGTCAGCAGCAGTTACTTTGTATTCTACAGTGTAACCAGCAGCAAGGTCAGCCTTCAACAAAGTGTCAGCCCATGGGAATGAGAAATCAGCCTTACCTTCAAAATCAGCGTTTTCGAGTTCGTAAGCTTCAGTTTTAACAACAGTTTCGCCATTCATGATAGTTCTTGAAAGTTCGATAGTCTTAATACCAGCGTCAGCATTTACTGTGCAGGTAAGTTCGATTGGAAGTGAAGCTGCAGAAGAGAGATCGTAAGTAACTACATCGTTCTTTTCTGTCACATTTACGGTAACAGTTTTTTCACCACAGCTGCAGAAAAATGCAACAGCAGCAACCAAAATCATAGCAATTTTAAAGTTTTTCATTGTTCTAAAATTTTAAGTTATACAATAATTAATTAAATTTTAAGTTCTTTTACAAGGCGCAAAGATAAGTTTATTTTTTAATATGGATATTTTTCTTAACTTTTTTTTGACAAATATTTTCGGCTATATGTAATATAAGGTATGATATTAAAGCCAAGCCCCCCCCCCAATTGTACAATCGTGCCATGGCGCCGCAAATGTACAGCCGCAAAATTTGCGGCTGTACAATAAACTGGCGTCAACCTCTGTAGAGACGTGCCAAGGCGCGTCTCTACAGAAACGTGCGCCAGCACATGAAACCAGAACGGCGAAGCCCTCAACGAAGTTAAACATAAAACTCAGAAACGGTCGTAGCCCTAAAATTTTCTTACCTTTGTGGCAAAATTTGTCGGATGTATAATCTTGTGGTTGATGCAGGAAACACATCTATAAAGATGTTCCTGTTTGATAAAGGAGAAATTGCTCATAGCCTTAAGTGCTGTGCGGTGGAGGATTTGCTGTCGACACTGGAATCTGCTGTGCCGGTAAATAGCATTGGAAAATGTATAGTTTCATCGGTAAGTGTTGAGCAGGAAAATATTGCCGCAGTATTCAATCCTTTTTTTCGTGTAAGGCTTTTCGATTCTAAACTGCAGTTCCCTATAAATATTAGGTATGGCACTCCTGGTACACTCGGAAGTGACAGGGTTGCGGCTGTAGTTGGTGCGTATGTGCGATACCCTAAGCGTAACATCCTTGTGATTGATTCTGGTACGGCAATAACATACGACATTCTAACTGCCGAAGGCGAATATCTCGGTGGAAACATTTCTCCAGGACTGAATACAAGGTTTCGTGCCTTACACAATTTTACGGGTAAACTTCCGTTATTGCAGGTGGATGACTCAATGGAAGGCTTGTTCGGAACCAATACCAATGAGGCTATTGGTCTTGGCGTTCAGAATGGCATTCTTTACGAAGTTGAAGCAACTGTAAGAGAATTCTCCCGCCGGTTCGACGACTTGCTTGTAGTTTTTACAGGAGGCGACAGCTTTTTCTTTGAGAAACGAATAAATTTTTCTAATTTTGCAGAGCCATATTTGGTGGCCTTTGGATTGAATGAAATATTGGAATTTAATGATTAGACGATTATTGTTGTTGATGTCTGCGATTTTGTTTGCTACGCTGTCATTCGCGCAGGGCAAGGTAGGTTCGCCTTATTCGCGTTATGGCATTGGTGATGTCAACACAAATGCTCAGGCACGAAACTCGTCGATGGGGGGCGTAGGGTATGCTACTCCGTTTATGTACGATGTGAACTACAAGAGTCCTGCTAGCATCGGTGAAATAGATACGCTCACTTTCATCTTCAACTTTGGTTTTGATGCTGGATTTAGGCAATATTCAATTTCGAATCCATCTACAAAAAAAATCAAGACAGATGCCGAACTTTCGCAGATCGCTGTCGGATTCGCCTGTGCAAAGTGGTGGAAGATGGCATTGGGCATAACCCCGTATAGCAATGTCGGCTATTCAATTTATTCGCCAGACAATTCGTATGGCATCGACAAGAACTATGTTTATGCGGGCGATGGCGGACTTAACAAGGTTTTCTTTTCCAATGCCTTCAATCCAATTCCCGATTTGAGCTTGGGCGTTGGCGTTTCGTACCTGTTCGGCAAAATTTACCATTCAAATGCAATAGTGTTTGCCGATGACTCAGTTGGTACATACGTAAATTCGTTTTGCCAAAGGACTTTTAAAATATCTGATGTAACATTTGATGTCGGTGCGAAATATAATATTCACATAGGTGACGATAATTTAAGACTCGGTGCATACTATGCCTACAATCGCGACCTGAATGCTAAGCAGTATGCATTGGTTTATAACACATTGGCAAGTGCTGCAACAACAGTCATTGATACTATCAGTCAGGATACGGTAAAGGGAAACATCGGACTTCCGCACACAATAGGATTTGGCGCCTGCTATACATATAATTCAAAATTGTCTATTGCTGCAGATTTTACCCTTCAGAACTGGAAGGATAGCAAATTCTTCGGCGAATGCGATTCCCTAAACAATAGTATTGGTTTTGCATTGGGAGGAGAGTATACTCCAAATAGACAGTCTCCAAAAAATCTTTGGCAGTCGTCTTCGTATCGTATGGGCTTGTATTACAACAATTCATACATAAATATGAATGCAAAAAAACTTTCTGTTCCAGATTATGGCATTACTTTTGGAATAGGATTTAAGCCACGGCATGCAAAGACGGTTTTCAATGTTACTTTGCAGTACGGGCAAAGAGGTTCTTTAAAAAACGAATTGGTAAAGGAAAATTATTTTATTGTTGGCGTCAACTTTAGTTTAGTTGACCATTGGTTTGAAAAAAGTAGAATTGATTAAATTATATAACTATGAAACTCAGTAATTTAATATTGATGATGATAGCGGGAATGCTTTTTTCCGCTGGTGTGTTTGCGCAGGATGATTTCACTGTTAATATGTCAACCTACACCGAGTTCTATAATCAGAAGAACTACAAGGATGCTTATCCTACATGGAAATGGTGCTTCGACAATTGTGATGACAAGGTAGCAGAAAAAACCACAAAGAATGTATTTATACAGGGCCCGACAATCCTTGAGAATGTAATAGCAACAAGGGAAGGCGAAGCCCGTGAAGCTGCAATCGACACCTTGCTTATGATTTACGACAAGCGTATAAGATTGTATGGACAGGAAGGTACGTATCTTGGCTCGAAGGCAATAATGCTCAACAAGTATCGCCCACAGAATTATGTGGAGGTATACGATATGCTTGCTCGTACATTCGAAGTTGCTGGTAATAATACGGCATACGGTGTGTTGAAGTTGTATATGGTGGTTGCTTTGAATCGTTACAACAAGGAAGAAATCTCGAAGGAGGTTATGGTTAACATATATTCGGCTATCTCCGATGCACTTGCCGAGCAGTTGGAAAAGGAAACAAAGGAAGATAAGAAGGCAAAGATTGCCGATGCTGCAACTGCAGTTGAAGAACTCTTTGTAAATAGTTCGGCAGCCGACTGCAAGTCGATAATCGATGTGTTCTCACCTAAGTTCGAGGCCGATCCTACCAATGTTGAATTGGCAAAGAAGATTGTTAACCTCTTGAGAAAAGGCAACAGCGACGAGTGCAAGCTTTCCGACTTGTACATGCGTGCTGCTATCGTGATGTACGAAAACGAAAAGAGTTCGGCTGCAGCTCATGCAATCGGACAGGCATATTTCAAGCGTGGTGAATCGGGAAAGGCTGAACAATATTACAACGAAGCAATATCGTTGGAAGAGGATGGTTCGAAGAAGGCAGACATGTATTACGAACTTGGCTTATTGTACTTCACAAACATGAACAACTACGCCAAGGCTCGTCAGGCTGCACGCAATGCTTTGTCGGCAGATCCTAATTGCGGAAAGGCTTATATGCTGATAGGCAAGGTTTATGCAGCTGGAGGTAAGGATTGTGGCGAAAGCGCATTCGAGAAAAAGTGCCTCTACTGGCTTGTTGTTGACCAGTTCCAGAAGGCTAAGAATGTTGACCCATCGCTTGCTTCTGATGCAAATCAGCTCATTGCAAGGTATTCGGAACATTTCCCATCAGAACAGGATGCTTTCTGGGTTGACATGAAGGCTGGACAGACTGTAACTATTGGATGTTGGATTAACGAAACCACTACCGCAAGGTTTATCAAGTAGTG
The DNA here is from genome assembly GCA_045112395.1 of Bacteroidales bacterium. Classification (GTDB taxonomy): domain Bacteria; phylum Bacteroidota; class Bacteroidia; order Bacteroidales; family ML635J-15; genus Bact-19. The sequence continues at coordinate 10,335 of JBGUHW010000063.1, read as the reverse complement.
TCTGGATTAAAGGAAATATTTCTTAAGACAGGTATCGTGCTTGCTATTGTTGCAAGTACGATATTTGTTTCATGTAAGAACGACATCGACAAGGTAAACCTGTTGACCTCTCGTTCAAATATGCCGACATTTTCCGTATTCGGATTCGAGACTGTATATAGCGATTCTGGCAGGGTTATGGTAGAACTGAAGGCTCAGGAATTGTCGAGGTTCGAGGGTCAGAACTTGAAATACGATGAATATAGGTACGGACTTAATGTTAGATTTTTCGATGGCTATGGAACAGTTACCGCAACACTCAGATGTTCGTATGCAAGATTTCTGATAGAAAAGGAACTTTGGGAGATAAAGTCGGACGTGGAAGTCGACAATATCAGCCGTAACGAAAAGATTAACACTGAGTTGATGTATTGGGACATGAACAAGGAATTGGTGTATTCCGACAAGTTTGTTAGAATTACTACCGAAGATGAAATATTGACTGGCGAGGGCTTTGAGTCGAACCAGGATTTCTCGGAATGGAAAATATTGAAGCCCGCAGGTGTAATAAGTTTAAAGGATGAATAAGAATAAGATTTTTAAGATTGTAGTCGAGTGCCTATGGTTGGTAATGGGCGCATTTTGCCTTGGTGCTGGCATTTATTATCAGACTAAATACGATGAGGTTCCTAATGTGTGGATTTTCTACGCAATGGCAATAATAAGTGTTGGAATGTTCATCATGCGTTTTATGCAGCGCCGTAACGAGGAGAAACGCGAAAAAAGGCGTAACGGAGAAAAATAATGGTGAACTGGATAATCATAGTGCTGGCTCTTGCTCTTTCTGCCTTTTTTTCGGGCATGGAGATTGCTTTTGTGACCTCCAACAAGCTCCGACTAGAAATCGAGACCAAGAAAGACGGCTTCAATTCAAAAGTGCTCGCACTAATAACCAAGGATTCGTCGCAGTACATTTCCACCATGCTGGTTGGAAACAATCTAGTCAATGTCATATACAGTATTTTCTTGGCTAAAGTTCTGGCTGCGCCTTTGGCTCCGCTTGGAAATGGAATGCTTATTCTGCTTCTGCAAACAGTAATCGCAACGGTGATAGTACTTTTCGTTGCGGAATTTCTGCCTAAGACTTTGTTTCGCATCCTTAGCGACTCGGCATTGAAGACATTTGCCGTTCCTGTGGCTTTCTTCTATTTCTTGTTCTATCCGATAGTGGTGATTTCTGTGTGGATTGCACGGCTGATTACGAGAATTTTTGGCGTAAGAATAGATGACCATCAGAAGAACAATATGTTCAGCAAGGTCGACATTGAGGATATAATAGACAATAGTACCGATTTTTCGTCGTCGGCAAAGTCGGCGCAGGAGCTGAAGATTTTTCAGAATGCAATGGATTTTTCCTCAATAAAACTGCGCGAGTGCATCATACCGCGAAACAAGATTCTTGCTGTGCAGGTAAACGATTCGGTGGAGGATGTTCGTAAAATGTTCGTTGAGACAGGGCATTCAAACTTGCTTGTCTACAAGGAGAATGTTGATGACATCATAGGTTATGTAAACATAAAGGATATTTTCAAGAACCCGCAGAAAATCAAGAATATAATGCGACAGATACTTGTCGTTCCGGAAACTATGTCGGCCAAGAAGCTTTTTGGTCGTCTCATTACCACCAACCGTAGTATAGCCGTAGTGGTGGATGAGTTTGGAAGCACTTGTGGCATTGTTACTGTCGAAGACATTCTTGAGGAAATTTTTGGTGAGTTTGAGGATGAGCACGATTTGCACGAGCTGTCGGTAGTTGTCAATAAGGATGGCAACTATGTCATGTCGGGGCTTGAAGATGTGGAAACTTTCAACGAGGAATACGGCTATTCGCTTACAGAATCTGATGAGTATGAGACTATTGCAGGCTACATCATGTATTTTTCTGGCAATTTTCCGAAGACAGGCGAGATTGTTACAATAGTCGACAATGATGTTACGTATCGTTTTAGGATTCTGGAAATAAAAGGTACAAAAATCGTAAAAGTGATGCTTTATGCTGAATAAGTTGTTCCCTTATTCGGACAGAAAAATATTGTGCTTGGTAATTTCCGTGCTGGCACTTGCTGTGTATGTTGTAACTGCAGTTGCAAACTATGGCTTTCATCATGCCGATGAGCTTTTCCAAATTATCGAATTGGCAGGAATAAAATCGGGAACGTTCACTCCATATATTGCATGGGAATACGAGGCTCAGATTCGTCCTATGCTACAGCCTGCATTGTGTACTTTGTTTTTGAAGTCATTCTCACTGATTTCGGTAACCGACCCGTTTACATTGTCGTTACTGATGAGACTTTTCACGGTGTTGCTTTCCTTTGTGGCAATAATGCTGTTTGTAAGAAATACAGCCAGCAGTTTTGCAAGTTCAAAGGTCAGAGTTGTCTACCTTGCACTTTCGTTGCTGTTGTGGTTTATTCCCTATTTGGCATGTAGGTTTTCGTCAGAAACATACGGAGCGATTTTCTTTGTGTATGCTTTGGCAATATATTTTTCCGAAAAACAGAATAAAAAAACTCGGATTTTACTTGGAATATGTCTGGCCTTGTCGTTTATATTCCGTTTCCAGATGGGTTTGGCTATACTTGGTTTCGGGCTTTGGTCGTTGCTGATAGACAAAAAGGGTTGGAGGTATTTCATTGTGCCAGCAATAACTTTCATTGTTGTATATGCATTGCTAGGTGTTGGTGTTGATAGTTGGTTCTACGGAGAATTTGTTTTTGCACCATACAACTATGTCAAGGTAAATTCCGAAGTCAGTTCAGAATGGTTCGGTTCGGAGCCATGGTGGTTCTACCTGTACAATTTGGTAGCTTATCCGACATATTTTGTGGGCATTCCATTGGCTATTGCAATAATTTATCTGCTTGTTCGCAATCCAAAGAATCCATATTTGTGGTGTTTCATACCTTTTTTTGTCGTACATTCGCTTATAGCCCACAAGGAAGTTAGGTTTTTGTTTCCAATGGCATTCCTTTTTCCTGTTATGTTTATGTCGGCGTTTGATAAACTTAATCGTAAATTGGGTGAAAACAAAATATGGAAATTCTCGTGGCAATTCATTTTGATTGCTTTTCTGTATATGAATCTTTTGGGACTTGAAGCCAATATGCGGAAATCGGCAGGCGACCAGACTTGTTATCTCGCAAAACATATCAGGGATAATTATCAGGGGCAAAAAGTGAACATTGTGCATGGATTGTACTCTAATCCATACGGACCATACGGCGGAATCAGCGGTTTCTATCGAAATGATGATGTAACAACAAGCAAGTTCGGCAACATATATGGAATCAAACTTTTGCTTGATCCTGATGCTGTAAATTTCTTTACCTGCAGGAAATGCGATTTGGAAAATATGGTTTGTGTTGGCGAGTTTGCTGGAAAAAATCCTTTTGATGTGCTTCGCAGTATGGGCTTTGAGTACCAGTCGCAATCGGAACCTCACTCGGTTGAAATTGAGGCGGAGCGATATACTAATTTTGACACAGGAATGATACTGTATGTGTTCAAGTATGTTGGCGACAGCTATGTGCCGCAAAAGTCAGATTACAATGATGCAGTGTTTTATTATTCCGATTGTGAGAAGGCGGAGTGGGGGCAGTTGCAAACTCTAACAACAGAAATTTCTCATTCGGGGAAGTATTCATCGCTTACATGTTGCGAATATCCTTACGGAATTACTTTGGTCGATAGCATTTGTAATGTTGCAACTACTAAGAAAATTTCCGTTTCTATGTGGATACATCAGGCGGACACAATTCCAGAATCGAGCATAGTGTTCGAGGCACATGGACCGGCAAATGCTGATATATGGTCATCCAAGATGTTAATGGATCTTACGTCGAAGACCAATCAATGGGTAAATGTTTGTGCCGATTTCGATTTGCCAACTGATTTTTCAGCCTACAACAATTTTAAGGTATACCTTTACAATCCTTCGGAAACAAAAATTTATTGCGACGACATTTTTGCAGTATTCTACTGACAAAAAGAAAAGGCCGTCATCGCGACGACCTTTTCTGCAAAGTATTGTGTCGTTACATTATTTCTTTCCCTTCATCAATTCAACAAACGGGTTGAAATAGTTTTCTCCCTTTTCGGTAACGCCGTCAAGACCTTTACCGCCGTTCTTTGGACGCTTGATGTTTGCAAAGATACCTTTTTCCAATGCGGTGAACAAACCTTCGTCAACCATGTGTTCCAAAAGTTTTGTTGCATTGTCGAGGACTTCTGCTGCACGTTTCCTGATGATGCCGTTTTCCTTGAATTCTACTTCTTCGCCTATGCTCTTCAAGTTGTTGAAGATGTACTTGGCATTTTCAATCGAAAGGTAACGGTCGCTCATGAATGGGGTGTGGATAGCTTCGGTTGGCATACCGAGGAGTTGTAAACCTTGGTGTGTCCAGATACCAATGATGTTGAACAGGGCATCCTGAAGGTGTCCACGGAAGATGTTACCAGTCATGAATTTTGTTGGAGGCATGTATTTAAGTGGAGCCTTCGGGAATATTTCGCGAATCATTTGAGCCTGAGCTAGTTCGTAGAGGAACCCGTTTTCAAGTTTTGGATCCATTTCGAATGCGTGGCCAAGTCCCTGCTGTTCTTCGGGTAGACCAGCCAACAGAGCTAGCTGCTCGTTGATAAGGTCGGATGCGAGAACGGTGTGTGCTTCTTCGTATGCATCGGCGGTGGTGAGGTAGTTGTCCTCACCAGTGTTGATGATAACGCCAGCGAAACCATTTATGATTCTTGAGAAATACTGGTCGATAAGTGTACGCTGCATGTTGATGTCGCGGAAAAGAATGCCGTAGAGAGCATCGTTAAGCATAACATCGAGACCTTCGAGAGCGCCCATTGCAGCGATTTCGGGCATACACAAACCAGAGCAGTAGTTGCAGAGGCGGATATAGCGTCCAACTTCCTCGCCAACTTCATCGAGAGCCTTACGCATTATGCGGAAGTTTTCCTGGGTAGCAAAAGTTCCGCCGAAGCCTTCGGTAGTTGCACCGTATGGTACATAGTCGAGAAGGCTCTGTCCTGTGGTTCTGATAACGGCTATGATGTCGGCACCTTGACGTGCACCTGCCTGTGCCTGAACAACATCCTCGTAAATGTTACCAGTTGCAACGATTATATAAAGGTAAGGTTTGCTGCCTTCGCCAATTGTGTTAATATAGTTTTCGCGGCGCAGACGGTTGCCTCTGATTTTTTCTATAGTCTTATTGATTGTCGGTTCGAGAGCCTTCTTTATTTCATCAATCGGGTGAATCGGGAGTTTTGAAATATCAAGCTTGCCTTCGGAAATCTGTTCTGCAATTTCCTGAGCAGATAATTTTGTTTCAACCATTGCATTGCCGACATAGAACATTACACCCTGGTTCAGAACTCCTTTTGCCTTGAGTTCTTCAACCACAACATTTGGCAGAGGAACATCATTGCTGTCGATGCCGTCTATTCCGAGCAATCGGCATAATGTCCTTTCTACAGCTACTGTGGTGTAGTTTTCAACGAAATCCTGTACTTGATTGGCAATTTCTTTTGCTTTACCTCTTGCGTATTCAACTTTTTCGAAGTCGAGACCTACTTTGCTGGTATTCATATTTAATATCGTTATTAACTTGAATTAGAATTTTGCAAAATTACAAAAAAATCCGATTCGGCGAGCAGTAAACAAAAAATCTTGTTGTCTGTAACAATTACTTCAACTCCTTATTTACCACCTCGTATAATCCATTAACAAATTCTCTATTGAAACCAAGATTGTATCGGTAGTGGGTTTTCTCGTAGAATTCATCATACTGCTCGAAAGGAACAAGGACAAATTTCTTCATGTCGTAGTTGATGTGATTGACAATCAGATGGTTGGTAAGGTCTGAAATTTCCACCTTGCCGTTGTCGAGACTAACTTTGAACTGCGACAGAAGTCCAACTTGATATGCGTTGTCGAATGTTTCCTGACCTTTGGGAGTGCGAGCTATGTCGTCGTCTTGTGAGGCAAAGTTGCCAAGCGAATAGTAAACCAAGGTTTTGTGTTCGTTGCCGATAAATTCAACTGGTTGTACTGAATGGGAATGGCTACCATAAACTATATCGGCTCCATGCTCGTTAAGAAATTTTGCCATTTCCTTTTGCTCGCTGTTCGGCTCGAATGTAAATTCTGTTCCCCAGTGCATCATCACTATAAGCACATCAACTTCTGGTCGTAATGCTGACATTTCTTTGGCAATCAATGTTTTGTATTCATCGGTGACTTTGCGTGTTTCGGGGTTCCTGTATAGTCCAGCAAGATTTCTGTATTGCTGAGGGACAATTTGATTTGTGCTTAATGTGTAAGCTAGAAAGCCGAATTTTATCCCATTTCTCTCAACAATTCTTGGTGCTTCGCGGTCTTGCTGGCTACGATATGTTCCCACTGTTACAATGTCTGTACTATCGAAGAAGTCGAGTGTGGAGTTTATGCCTTCGAGACCTCGGTCGAAAGTGTGGTTGTTGGCGGTTGACAGCACCTGCATGTCGAGGGATGCAACAAGTTCGCCAATGTAGTGTGGTGCGCAGAAATTGTAGTTGTCGCCGCTGACCTTCATGCTATTGTTGCCGATTACAACTTCCATATTGCCAACGGAAATGTCGTCGTCCTCAAAGTATTTCTTTACAAGTTTGAAATACGAGTCCTTGTCGAAGCCATTGTCAACTGCCGAGAAAAACGGTGCTTCGAACAAGAAGTCGCCGACAAAGGTAAGTTTTGCTTCGCGTGTTTGTTGCTGGGCAACAGAATCGGTTGATTCTTTGTCTGAATTGTTGTTTGCTTGTCCCTTGGTATTGCAACTACAAAGTATTGACAACAATGCCATTGCAATATAAAATATGGCTGTCTTCGCTTTCATCGCGATTAGTGTTTTCCTGCAATTCGATTTAGCCCTTCAATAGCTGGCTCGTAGTTTGTTTCGAGCTTTAGTGCCTTTCGATAGTCGGCTTCGGCAAGTTGGTATTGCTTGTCTTGTGCGTATGCATCGCCACGTTTTACAAAAGTCTCGAAAGCTGTTGTGTCGCAAGCAATTGCGTTGGAGTAGTAGTTTATAGCTGTGTTGTACTTGTCGGGTTCGAGGCTGATAGTGCTGTACATGTCGCCAAGGTCGGTGTATGCAAGGAATGTCCAGTACGATGCACTATCCATCTGTGCTGCTTCGATGTAGGTGTCCTTTGCTTCCTCGTAGTGACCGAAATTGCGAAGTGACCAGCCATTCCAGTACTTAATTTCTTGATTATCCGGAAATTTAGATGTTGCCGTCTTGAAGTATTCGAGTGCAATGGAATCGCCTAGTTCTGTAAGGCTTACGCCGATGAGGTTGTATGCTTCCCAGTTTTCATCATCGTATTCCACGGCTTTCTTGAAGGCTACCAGCGCATCCTGTTTCCACTTGCGTGTGCTGGCTGTATCGGATTTGGTTTCCGATGCTTTTCGAAGTATCATGCCACGCACAAAGTAAGAATCACCATTTTGCAGGTTGTTGAGTTCAAGGAATTGAATTTCCTGCATAGCTTCTTGGAACATACCTACATACATGAAAATCTTTGCAAGATCAATGTGAGCCTGCGGATACGATGGATAGCGGTTTATGCATTTGTTGAGCACTTCCTTCGCCTTTTCCGAACCGTTTGTCTTGAACATATAAAGACTTGCCAGCTTGCTGTAGTATGGCGGTTTCGTCGAATCTACCTTCATTGCGATTTCCATATCGTTTATGGCTTCATCGAGGTCGCCATTGATGAACTGCAGGTCGGAACGCTGTACGAATAGTTCTGCATCATGTGGATTCTGCCGAATCTTATCCGACAACATCTGTATGCTGTCGGACAAAGTTTTCGGTTCGGTTTGTTCTCTGCCGTTGTCATTTCCACCATTTTCATTGCAAGAATAAGCAAGAAGCGTAAAAGCAAACAGCAGAATTAAATACAAATAATGTTTCATTATTTTGCAGAAATCTTTTCTCTGATTTTGTTTTCGATTTCCTCTCTCAATTCGGGGTTATCCTCAAACGCCTTCATTGTGTTGTCGCGACCTTGTCCGAGCTTGACTTCGCCGTAGCTGAACCACGAGCCGCTCTTCTTGACGATTTCGAAATCTACAGCCAAGTCTACTATTTCACCAATCTTCGAAATGCCTTCGCCGTAAAGGATGTCGAATTCTGCCTGTTTGAATGGCGGAGCAACTTTGTTTTTAACAACTTTTACCTTGGTGCGGTTTCCGATAACGGTGTCACCGTCCTTAAGCTGACCGGTACGACGGATGTCAAGACGGATGGATGCGTAGAATTTCAGTGCGTTACCACCAGTAGTGGTTTCGGGATTGCCGAACATTACACCGATTTTTTCACGCAACTGGTTGATGAATATGCAGCAGGTTTGTGTCTTGTTGATTGTTGCGGTGAGTTTGCGCAATGCCTGAGACATCAATCGAGCCTGAAGACCCATTTTCGAGTCGCCCATTTCGCCTTCGATTTCGGCTTTCGGGGTAAGAGCTGCAACAGAGTCGATTACGATGATGTCAATTGCACCCGAGCGGATAAGGTTGTCGGCAATTTCGAGTGCCTGCTCGCCATTGTCGGGCTGCGAAATGATAAGGTTGTCGATGTCAACGCCAAGTTTTTCGGCATAGAAGCGGTCGAAAGCGTGTTCGGCATCGATTATTGCTGCGATACCACCATTTTTCTGTGCTTCGGCGATTGCGTGAATTGCCAAGGTGGTTTTACCTGATGATTCAGGACCGTAAATTTCGATGACACGTCCGCGTGGGTAACCGCCAACGCCAAGAGCAGCGTCGAGGGCAATCGAACCTGACTTTATTACTGGCACATTTTCAACTACTTGTGCGCCAAGCATCATTATAGAACCTTTACCATAGTCCTTTTCTATTTTTCCCATTGCAAGCTGAACTGCTTTCAGCTTTTCTTTTCTGATTTCTTCTGGTGTTTCTGCCATATCTGTAATTTTTTTGTTATTCTAATACTTTGGTTATCTGTTCTGTGTGATTTTTTGTGTCTACTTTTGTAAACACCTCGTCAATGATTCCATTCTCGTTGACAATGAATGTGGTGCGCAGGATGCCGTAGTATTCGCGTCCAGCCATCTTTTTCTTGTCCCATACACCGAAAGAGTTTACAATCACCTTGTCGCTGTCGCTGATGAGGTCGAACGGAAGTGAGTTCTTCTCGATGAACTTCTTGTGACTAGCAACTGAGTCGGTGCTTATGCCGATGATTGTATATCCACGCTTCATCCAGAAGTTGTAGTTGTCGCGTAGGTTGCATGCTTCGGCGGTACAGCCAGGAGTACTATCCTTTGGGTAGAAGTAGAGAATGTATTTCTTTCCAGCAAGCTGTTCGCTGCCAATTATTTCATCGTTCTGGTTCTTTCCGCTGAACGATGGTGCTTTGTCGCCTTTTTTCAATGTTATCATTGCCGTGTGTGTTAAAACTACAAAGTTAATTTCAATTTTTTGTCTTTGTGCTTGTTGTCGCAAAAACTTGTTAACAAATTTCGGAAAGGAACGAAACTGTCGTAAATTGACAGTCTCGTTCCATGCAATATATTATGCCACAGCGACTTCCTTTTGCTCAGTCTTCGACATGCAGACTATTTCGCTAGCGAGCACCTCGGTGACATACTTTTTCACTTTGTTCTGGTCTTCGTAGCTGTGACTTGTGAGCTTTCCGCAGATCATAACTTCGTTACCCTTGTGGCATGACGATTCGATTTTCTCTGCGAGTTTTCTCCATGCAACAATGTTGTGCCATTGCGTGTTTGTTCGCGACTGTCCGTTCTCTGTGAACTGCTCGTTAATTGCGATTGAGAATCTTGCGACTTTTCCGCTTTTTGTGTCTCTTACTGTCGGCTCGCCACCTAAGCGACCAATCAATTGTACATGATTTCTTGAATCCATAGTTTTAAAAATTTAAATTGTTAATATTTTGTGTTTAATTTTTTGTTATCTTTGCAGTCGAAGAACCGCCGCCACGGACGGTAGGCTGGCTTCCATGTGCAATGCTGGCGGGTGTTGATAGCATGGTCGCCGATTTAATGTAAACCAGCTTGCCACTTTTTATCAAGTTCATAATCTTATTAGGTTTCTTTTCTTGATTTGAGATGGATATTTCTATTCCATCAATAAGATTTGTCACAGATGCGAAGTAATATATTCTTTCCCCATTGTGTCCGATAAACGACTTTATGTATATGTACGAATAATTGCGTTCCACTGGTTTCTCGGTTTTTGAAATACCTTCACTTGTAACAATG
>JBGUHW010000062.1:0-14919 GCA_045112395.1 Bacteroidales bacterium | reverse complement strand
GCATCCGACGGAAGTTTAAACGCGCAACAGATTGTCGCCGAGGCCAAACGCCTGGGAATAAAAACAATGGCAATCACCGACCACGATACCATTGGAAATGTAAACGACTGTATCGCAGAAGGGAAAAAGCAAGATGTCAGAATTATCCCTGGCGTAGAACTTAGCGCCGAAACTAACACAGGCAAAATGCACATTCTAGGCTATGGAATCGATCCCGACAATGCTGAGTTCAATGCAGTAATGAAGATGCTTCGCGATGCAAGGGAAGTCAGGAACAGCAACATAATTGCAGCACTCAATCAACTGTTCCACATGGACATACAAATCGAAGATGTACGGAAATATGCAAAAGGTGAAACAATCGGAAAACCACACATTGCAGCGGCAATAGTCGAAAAAGGCTATTGCAACGACATCGAATATGCATTCCGCAAGTTCTTGGGCAGCAAAAAACTGGAAGGTATTGACAGAAAAAAGTTACCGCCGCGAAGCTGTATAGAACTTATTGAACGGGCAGGAGGACTAGCATTTATCGCCCACCCAAAATCATTGAAACTTCCGAATGACAAAACCCTAGCGAAGATAAAAGAACTGAAAGGATATGGACTTGCTGGCATTGAGGCATATCACAGCAGTCACTCGCAAAAGCAATGCGAAACATACAAGAGCATGGCGGAACAACTTGGAATGATGATTTCGTGCGGAAGCGACTTTCATGGTCCGGAAATCAAAAAGGACATAAAACTTGGCTTCGGTCTTAACGGCAACCTGCCAACCGACAACGAGGATATTGTAAACTCACTTCTCAAAGCATTAAAAATGATATAAATGGAAACGAAATTCGCTAAAGAAGTAAAAATAGGAGACTTACGCATTGGCGGTCAACACAAGATTGCAATACAGAGCATGACAAATGTTCCAGTTTGCGACATCCAAGCATCTGTGAAGCAATGCGAACAACTTTTCGATGCAGGTGCCGACCTTGTTCGGCTTTCCGTTCCGCGTATGCCCGACATTGAAAGCCTGCGCAAAGTAAAAAAAATCCTCGTTGCAGATGGCTACACAAAACCTCTTGTCGCCGATGTGCATTTCAGTTCGCAAATTGCCGAAGAATGTGCAAGAATTGTTGAAAAGGTTAGGATAAATCCCGGCAATTACATCGACAAGCGTGCGAACTTCAAAGAGTTGAATCTCAGCGAATTCGAATACAATCTAGAGCTAGAAAAAATGCACGACAGATTGTTGCCTCTTATCAAAGTCTGCAACGAATACGGCACGGCAATAAGAATAGGTTCTAACCACGGATCGCTGTCAGACAGGATTTTGTCGCGATACGGCAACACTGCCAAAGGAATGGTCGAAGCCGCTATGGAATTCATCAACATTTTTAATGCCGAAAACTTCCACAACCTTGTCATTTCAATGAAGGCAAGCAATGTGAAGGTTATGACCGAATCGTGCGAACTTCTAAACCGCCGTATGGCAGAAAACGGCAACATTTATCCTCAGCATCTGGGAGTTACGGAAGCTGGTTCGGGCAACGATGCCAGAATAAAGTCATGCCTCGGCATTGCATACCTGCTTAACAAAGGTATCGGCGATACAATAAGGGTTTCGCTCACCGAAAATCCTATAAACGAGATAACTTTCGCTAAAAAGTTCGTAGCCGAACTCGGAGAAAAGAAGGCATATCCAGCAGAACTGCCCTACACCAATCTGACAGGGAATGTAGATTATACGCCAAAGTCTCATGACACCGAAACAGCCATAGCAGAAACCTGCATTGCACTATGCAACGACCTCATCGACAAGAAAATAACCAAGTTAAACATAAACGGGGAAATTGCAGGAATCAGCAACAAAGATTTCTCTGCCGACATAATGCAGGCTGCAGGAATATGCATCAGCAAGGCTGAATTTATTTCCTGTCCGGGATGCGGACGCACCAACTACGACCTTGAACGCATTTCTGATGCCGTGAAACACGAATTCGCTCACCTCAAAGGTCTGAAAATAGCAACAATGGGTTGTGTAGTAAACGGTCCAGGCGAAATGGCAGATGCCGACTACGGTTGCGTTGGCAGCACCAAGGACCATGTTATAATCTACAAGGGGCAAACACCTGTGATTCGTGATGTTCCTCAGGATAATGCCGTAGAAATGCTAAAGAAAGTCATCGCCGACAATGGCGACTGGAAAGAAAAGTAAAATCGGAGATTTATTATCAATCATTTTCGATGCCATCCCATTCTGCCACATTGTTTTCAATGTATTCGGCAATATGGTTCATTTCATTGGAATCGCGAATGATGTGATCGTAATATAAATGTTGCCATGCAAACGGAATTGAATTTTCGTTGGCAAATTTTGTAATTGCCGATTTAACCCCACGAATTACAACCGATAATGTGTTCCGTTTTGGTGAAATTGACGACTTTTGTTCGTTGACCGCTGTAGCGAGGGGGCCCGCAACATCTCTACAATTTGTCGCATCATCATTATCTCGTATTATTACAATCGCATGAATATGATTGGGCATAACAACCCATAAAGGAATTTCCGCATACGGATAATGTTCCGTAATATTCTCAAATTGTGCATTGGCATATTTCCCAATATCCGACAAAATCATTTTGTAATCGACAATTTCACCCAGATAATGTTCCATATCCTTGGTACATATAGTAATGAAATATGCACCACCATCATAACTATGCCATCGCGCACGTGCTGAAGTAATACGGTATTTATCCTTAAATTTTTCTTCAGACATAACTAAGTGTCAACAACATATATATATTCAGATGTTTATTGTCGAGTATTCGCACCTTGGCATACGGGACGGACAGATAATCCTAGCCAGCGTTGTTTCTGGTACATATCTGGTTTATATTCAATGCCTAAACATCGTGATGTATTTTCAGACAAATATTCATTGTCTAACTGTTCAACTGTTGACGAGGAACTAGACCAGTAGTTGCCATATTTGCCCATATCTAAATAATTTCCGTTCCATCTGCCTGCAAACGGCAAAAAAACGCTATTGCCGTTGGAACGGCTGGTGAATAACATACCTTCCCTTCCGTTATAGTCAATCCTATTACAAACGCATTCGCTTATCAGTTCCTTAAAATCATCAAATGTCGGCATTAGCCAGTGTCCGCCCCAATTTACGGCAGCGGCATCGTTGCTCAATGGCAAGCGGACAGGAGATTGCTGATATGCATAGTTTTCTTGCGTGTATGCTGTCTTTGGTTCGGTTTCGCCCCACGCAAAATATTCGCCATATTCTTCCGTATTAGAAGCACCAATGTTACAGGTTGCCCACTTGGTGCCGCTCGGCAGACACAAATCGACATAGTTGTGTCCATCAATACTGCCGTTGCCTTCCGCCGAAAACCATCTTGCGTGCAAGGTAATATCCTTGTCCAAATATTGAATCTTGTCGCCATCAGAATACAAGTCCCCTTCATCGGAATACCAGCCATAGAAGTTGTATCCTTCCCGTGAAAAAGTGCAGGCACTTAGCGGTTGCATTTCACATTCATAAAAAGTCTGCGGTTGCATTTCTCCATTTCCTCCGTTGGCATCAAAGGTAACCGTGTATTTCAGTTCTTCCCATTGTGCATACAAGGTCATTGAGGATGTAATTCTTATTTCTTGATTATCAGCATAAGAGACTCCTGTACCATCGGGTATCGTATTCCATCCCGAAAATCTATAGCAACCTTCGTGTCCAAATTCGTTAAAGTCCAAATGCCATTTTACGCCCTCCCTGAATTTCTGTGGACGCATTTCTCCTACTCCACCATTTGCATCAAATTCCACATATATTATATGCTTCCAACAGCCTTCAAAGGTCAACAATCCCACAACTGAACAACATATTACAAGAAAAGCAAATAAGTATCTCCTTGTCAATGTATTATATACTATCCCTTTCATATTAAACGATTTATGTTGTTTGATATTTTCTATTATTTAGAACGAACAGGTCGCACTGGCATTCCAAATGAACGAGAATCCTTGATAACCGAAGCGCTCCTGTCTTCAAAATAAAAGCATTTCGCCTTATTATCACTTACGTGTTCTTCATCCTCCATAGCAATAGTACTTGTCCAATACTCGCCATTTTCTCCAGCTTTGTTCAAACAAGACGCATACCATCCCGCCATAGGCAGGAAAAGGACATTGCCATTGGATTTGCCAGTAAACATATATCCTTGCACACGTGAATTATACTCGCCATTTTCCATATACCAAACCCTGTTGATAATACACGCCTCACTTGTCAGTTCCTTGAAATCGTCAGAAGTCGGCATCCTCCAAGCACCACCCCAATTGGCAGCCGCAGCATCATTTTCTGCTGGCAAGACGAGAGGGTTGTCATGGAACAAATAATTTTCGTTAGTATAAGATGCCTTTGTAGCGGTTTCTCCCCATGCAAAATAATCGCCATAATCCTTGACTTTAGAAGCGCCAACATTGCGGGTCGCCCACAAAGTACCGCTTGGAAGTCCAAGGTCTACATAATACTGTCCATCTACAGAGCCATTTCCTTGCTCAGAAAACCATCTTGCATGCAAGGTGACATCCATGGCAACCTTAAATCTGCCTTCATCCGAAACAATATCATTCCAATCGGTGTACCACCCATAGAATGTGTATCCACTGCGGGTAAATGTATTAGGATTAAGCCGTTGCTCTACAAAATACTCAAATTCCTGCGGTGGCATTTCGCCTTCTCCACCGTTCGCATCAAAAGTCACAATATACTTATTTACAGACCATTGCGCATACAATGTAATCGTTGATGTAATCGAAATCTCCTGACCGTCGGCATACGATATTCCACTGCCGTCGGGAATCGTATTCCAGCCTGCGAACTCGCAACCTTCCTTGCTATATGTATTCAAATTTAACGCCTGCGGTACGCCTTTCCTGAATTTCTGCGCTTTCATTTCGCGGCCTCCAGCACTATTGGGATCAAATTCGACATGGACACCCAAAGGCTTATCACATCCGCCAACAATAAGAACTACAGCGATAAAAAATACGGCAATAAATAAAGATGAAAGCCTTTTCATATTGTATAAATCTTTAATGCTCCAAATATAAACCATTGCGCATTAAACGCCCAATTTTTATCAACGCAAACGCAACTTTCAGACAAATTATATATATATAAACCTACATTTCCTAGACGAACACACAAAATCCCACGAATTTTCCTTGGTTATTCCTTAAAATTTCGGACATTCCCATTTCAAATCCTCAACGCAGGGATCGCATTCCAAATTAATGGCACGACCAATGCAAAGGGCATTCTTCCCTTTTTTTATGTGCGAATAAGCAAGATCGATAGTCTCCGAAACCTTGTTACCGTTGGCATCAACACCATCAACCACTACTTCATAATAATTCATATAGTTGGTGTAGCGATACGATACCGATTTTAGTTTCACATATTGTTTGGCATCATAACCGTCGGCACAGCAGCCGCAATACAAAAGGACATACTTCTGCTTCTTGAGAAGTTTCACTGCTTCTTGTGCATCCTGTTCAGAAATGTATTCCAACTGGTCGGCTACTGCCGTCATCGAAAGGCAAAGCACAGCGACAAGCATAAACATTAATTTTCTCATATCATTTCAATTAAATAATTGATGCAAAGTTAGTCAAAATATTGATGAACAAAATAAAAATCTAAAATCGTAAATCAATTTGAATTATTTTTGCGCGATTTTTCATTTTAACGATGACTCAAAAGAAACGAAATATGACAGCAGGAATCTGTACGATTTTATTATTGCTCGTATCGAATGTATTCATGACATTCGCATGGTACGGCAACCTGAAACTTCAGCAGATGAACATTTCGACATCTTGGCCTCTGATATTGATAATACTATGCTCGTGGGGACTTGCATTCTTCGAATACTGCGCCATGATTCCCGCCAACCGCATAGGCTCGCAAATCAACGGTGGCCCATTCACGCTCATGCAGCTGAAAATAATACAGGAAGCCATTTCTCTAATTGTTTTCACAGGTATAGTCGCACTGGTTTTCAAGGGAGAACCCATAAAATGGAATCATCTCGTAGCATTTGCATTAATAATATTAGCGGTATTTTTCGCCTTCCTCAACACGGGAGAAAACAAACCTGCGAATGACAGCACCGAAGTCACCGCCACGAACGATAATCCCCAGTCGCCCGACAGCGAAACCAAGCTCTGAACTAGCAAAAAGCCATTCACAGCCCGAAAAATATCGGTGCTGATTATTAGCAACATACAAAAAAGTTATGAACAACTTGAAAAAACAAGCCGTCAAAAAAGCGGCTATTCCATCAATATGTATTATTTTTGACATTTCAATAATTAACGAATTAAAATGGGTAAGATAATAACATTAGCCAACCAGAAAGGTGGCGTAGGGAAAACGACCACCGCAATAAACCTTGCTGCAAGCCTTGCCGCATTGGAATACAAGGTACTGCTCGTTGATGCCGACCCGCAGGCAAACGCAACATCGGGTACGGGATTCGATGTGAACAACATTCGCACAGGACTTTACGACTGCCTCGTAAAGGACGAAGACCCAGAAAAGGTTATCCTTACATCCGAAGAACTCGATGGTCTGTCGGTACTTCCAACCAACATCGACCTCGTTGGTGCAGAAATCGAAATGCTGGAGATGCCAAACCGTGAATACATACTAAAAAATGTACTCGAAAAGGTACGCGACAAGTATGATTTCATACTCATCGACTGCTCGCCATCGCTCGGAATAATAGTCATAAATGCACTTACCGCTTCCGACTCGGTGCTGATTCCCGTGCAATGCGAATACTTTGCTCTCGAAGGTCTCGGCAAACTCCTCAACAGCGTAAGGCTCGTGCAGGCCAACCTCAATCCCGACCTCGACATCGAAGGATTTGTTATGACAATGTACGACAAGCGCGTTAAGATTTCGGAACAGGTACTCGATGAAGTAAGACATCATTTCGATGACATGGTTTTCAACACTATAATTCACAGAAACGTAAAACTCAGCGAAGCTCCAAGCTACGGACAATCGATTGTAGAATATGATGTTAGCTCAACTGGCGCAATCAACTACATGAACCTTGCCAAGGAACTTCTGCAACGAAATAATATGACCAAGTAAAATGACAGACAAGAAAAACGATACCAAAAAGAAAAAAAGTGGTCTCGGTCGCGGACTAGGCTCACTGATAGATGCTGATGCAACATCAATAAGAAATCGTGCTACACAGCAAAACGACATTCTAATCGACTCTATCGAAGTTAATCCTTTCCAGCCACGAAAGGATTTTGACGAAACTGCCCTGCAGGAATTGGCAGATTCGATAAAGGAACTCGGTGTAATCCAGGCTATTTCCGTAAAGGATATGGGCAACGGAAAATACCAGCTCATTTCTGGCGAACGCCGTCTGCGTGCATCCAAGATGGCTGGACTGAAAAAAATTCCAGCATACATCAGAACAGATGTCACCGACCAGTCGATGCTTGAAATGGCTCTCGTAGAGAACATTCAACGCGAAGACCTCAACGCAATCGAAGTTGCACAAACATACCAGCAACTCATCGACGAGTGCAAGATGACTCAGGAACAGCTAAGTACACGTGTTGGAAAATCGCGTTCGGCAATAGCCAACTTCCTGCGTTTGCTCAACCTTCCGCCAAAAATCCAGACAGGCATCCGCGACGAGAAAATCTCGATGGGACACGCACGCGCACTTCTTGGAGCAAAGGACGAGGAAACCATGCTCATGATTTACGACCAGATTCTGAAATACGACTTCTCGGTACGCAAGGTCGAGGAAATCATTAAGGAATACACTGGCGGAAAAGCAGAAAAGAAGGAAAAGAAAAAAGTGCTCGCCACCAACGAGGACTACGCTCTGCTACAAAAAAGCCTGTCGAGCCGCTTTGCTACCGATGTGGAACTAAAGCGCAACACTAAAGGCAAAGGCAAGATTGTGATCCCATTCAAGAACGACAGCGATTTTGAACGCATAATTGCAATTCTCGACAAGTTGAACTCATAGAATACCACATTGAGCAGTGCCGTAAAAATATTGTTAATTATCGTACTGACTTTCATGGTTTCTGGTGCAAATGCCCAAATCGACACATTGAGCAGAGAGCAAGTCAAGGCAAAGGAAAAAGTCCACTCCCCAAAAACCGCCACACTACTTGCAATAGTTCCAGGTGCCGGACAGGCATACAACCGCAAATACTGGAAGATGCCTATCGTATATGCAACAATGGGCACATGCATGTACTTTGCAATTAGTAACCAGAAAGAATTCCGCAGGTTCAAAAAAGCATACATGCAACGCGACAATGGTGAACACGATGAGTTCTACGGAGTTTTATCAAACGAAGCTATAATTAACAATATGGATAGAAACCGCACAATCCGCGACTACCTGATTGCAGGAACCATATTGCTATATGCCCTGCAAATAGTCGATGCAACCGTTGATGCTCACCTTTTCTACTTCGATGTCGGCGACAACCTTTCTGCCAGTTTCTATCCTCAAACATTTAATACTGCCTATACCAGAACTCCAATTCTTGGCGTAGGCTGTTCATTAAAATTTTAGCCCATGAAAAAGATAACATTGCTTATTATAACATTGACAATCGTTTGCATGGCATGGGCGCAGGACAAAGATTCTACCGTCCAGGTCAGAACCACCTACGATATGGTCGACAGTCTCGAGGTGTTCCTGAAGCAGTGGTATTATTATACTGGTCGCGATACAATCTGTTACTTGGATGACAACGACAAAAAATATTTCGACACCGATCTGCCCGATTCTGTTTTCAAGGAACGCGTTGAGAAAATTGCAACTCCGATAAATGTGGTTTACAATGCCAACGTGCAGAAATACCTTGACAAATATGTAAAACGTGGACATCGGCTAGCTCCAAAGTTATTGGGACTTTCGCACCAATATTTCTCGATGTTCGAGGAAAAACTTGATGCCTACGGCATTCCTTTGGAACTGAAATACCTTGCCGTGATTGAATCTGCCCTGAATCCACGTGCAAAGTCGCCTGCCGGAGCAGTGGGCTTGTGGCAGTTTATGTACAAGACAGGTCTTAACATGGGGCTGGAAATCACATCTTTCGTCGATGAGCGTATGGACCCCGAAAAATCCACCGATGCCGCTTGTAAATACCTTAAAATGCTTCACAATACCTACAACGACTGGACTTTGGCGCTTGCTGCATACAATGCTGGACCAGGTAGGATAAACGGAGCAATGAAACGTTCTGGCAAATCGACCTACTGGGAAATTTATCCTTACCTGCCCGAAGAAACACGCAACTATGTGCCTGGTTTCATCGCTATGATGTATATGTTCGAATACCACGACTTGCACAATTTCAAGCCCGAAAAGATAGACTTCTTCGAGGATGTTGATACCGTAATGATAAAGAAGCAGTTGCATTTTGCTCAGTTGGATTCTGTTCTGGGTATCCCTGTAGAGGAATCACGCGAACTCAATCCACAGTACAAGCTTGACATTGTTCCTGCTATCAACAAGAATTATCCGCTTAAAATGCAACGCAAGTACATAAGCAAGTTCATGGCGCTTGAAGATTCTATTTATAATTTCCAGGACTCGGTAATGTTTAGCAAGCAGAAAATCACACAGGCCATTTCCGACAGCAAGTATGGAGTCCCGTCGGGACAGCCAGCGGGAACAAATGCCACAATATACACGGTAAGGTCGGGCGATGTGCTAGGAAGCATTGCTAAGAGGTATGGGGTAACAGTTGCTAACATAAAGAGCTGGAACGGACTTTACAGCGATAGGTTGCAGATAGGTCAGAAACTGAAAATATATACTAAGGGCGCGCCAAAGACTTCCACGCCGACAACCACAAACTCGGCTAGCGCCACTCCGCAGAAACTCGACCCTGCATACGAATATTATACTGTGCAGCAAGGTGATACCCCTGCAAAAATCGCAGCCAAGTACAACGGAGTTTCGGCAAGCGACATAATCAGCCTCAACGGAATTGACCCGTCAAAACTAAGAGTTGGACAAAAACTAAAGATAAGGAAAAAATAAAATGAAAAACATTGCAGTATTGGCAGGAGGCTACACATCTGAACGTCAGATAAGCCTCAATTCGGGAAACCAGATTTATCTGAATCTAGACAGAAAACTTTACAATCCTTTCCTCATTGATGTAAGAAAGGAAGGTTTTTTCTGCATGTTAGGTGGCAAAGAATACAAAGTTGACATCAATAGTTTCTCGGCTGACATCGAAGGTGTGACGACAAAATTCGACTACGCCTACCTCGCACTCCACGGTTCACCTGGCGAAGACGGAAAAGTTCAGGCATTGCTCGACATTCTAGGAATCCCCTACTCTGCCTGCGATTCATATTCTTCGATGGTAACACTCAACAAGATTGCTGCCAAGAAGTTACTTGCCGACGAAGGCATTGCAATGGCTAAGATGGCTATCATCCGCGGCGAAAATCCATTCGATGTAGATGAGATTATCAATAAAGTAGGTCTTCCTTGCTTCGTAAAGCCAGCAACTGCAGGCTCAAGTTTCGGCGTTACAAAGGTTTACGAAAAAGAGAAATTTATTGATGCAATAAACTTGGCTCGCACCGAAGACACTACAATAATAGTGGAAGAATTCATTAAAGGAACTGAAGTTTCATGTGGAATACTGAAGACTCCTGATTATGAACAAGTTTTCCCGATAACAGAAATTGCAACCAAGAACGACTACTTCGACACCGAAGCAAAATACACACCCGGCCTCACCAACGAAATCACACCAGCCCGCATTAACGAAGAGGAAACTCGCGAGGTACAGGAAGCAACATCACGTATATACGACATTATAGGTTGCAGCGGTATCGTACGTATCGACTTCATAATCAAGGAAGGAACTCCGTATTTCATCGAAGTGAACTCCATACCGGGAATGAGTGCAGAAAGTATTGTTCCGAAACAAGTCCGCACAATGGGCTTGAATATGACCGACATTTTAACAAAAGTAATTGAATCAAAGCTTAAATAATATGGTAAAGGAAATTTTCGACCACGTATCGGTAAGGGAATATGCCGACAAGGAAATTCCCGAAAGGGTTCTAAACAAGGTCCTCGAAGCCGCATCAAGGGCATCGAACACTGGCAACATGCAGATTTACAGCATTATTGTCAACACCGACAAGGAAATGATAGCCAAGTTGGCACCAACGCATTTCTGCCAGCCTGCAATAACCAACGCCAAGGCCGTACTTACATTCTGTGCCGACATTAACCGCTTCAAAATATGGTGCGAAAATAGGAACGCTAAGGTTGGATTCGACAATTTCCTGAGCTTTATGACTGCTGCTACTGATGCAATAATTGCAGCGCAGAACGCCTGTCTCGAAGCCGAAAGCAACGGATTGGGTATCTGCTACTTGGGTACTGTAATCTACAATGCCGACAAGATTATTGAAATCTTGAAACTTCCGAAAGGCGTTGTTCCAGTAGCAACAGTAACAATGGGTTTCCCGAAACAGCAACTGCCGCTTACCGAACGTCTTCCACTCGAAGCGATTGTTCATCGTGAGACTTACCATAATTTCGACAAGGCCGACATCGACAGGATTTATGCCGAGACCGAAAGCCTTGAATCGAACAAAAAATTCGTTGCCGAAAACAATAAACAGACACTTGCACAAGTTTTTGCAGAAGTCAGATACACAAAGGAAGGTAACGAACAGGCATCGAAATGCTTGCTTGATGTACTGAAAAAACAAGGATTCTTGCCAGATGAATAAAAGGCTGCTTCTTACCATATTATTTGCAATATGCACTTTGTTGCTTGTCGCACAGACCGACAATACAAAGCCACGTGCCACCAAGGAAAAGTCGAAGTACGACAAGATGTTCAGCGAAGTGCAGTATGGCGACAAGATATACAAGCAGGGCAGCAACTGGCTGACTTTCGGCATGGGCGTAAGCTACAAGATAAACTACGAGCCGTCATACGGAGAAATTGGTCTTAACAGAACGATGGCACTTGCATACCATTTCCGATACAAGGCTGTATATTTTAATGTAGGTTGGCATTTCTCAGGCGAAAATTTCTTCTTTGAAAGTTGGTACAATCCTGATCTGAGGGGAATCCGTGCAATGCATCAGCTAAACGATTTCCACGCAGGTGCTGGACTACGTTTCGAGGACAGGTGGTATCATTTCGGATTTTTCATTGGCCCGGCGTGGGCGATTGCTTGGGTACCAAATCCCGATTATCCAACAGGTTCAATAATAAAGAACACTATCGGCGGACACGTGGAAGTGCAAACGACCTTCAAGTTTCTATATGATGTGGGAATTGGCATTTCATTGTTCGGCAGTTTCAACAAATACTATCAGGTAATTGGCGTACAAGGACATTTTTACTTCTCTGGCGCTTACAAGATGAAATACTAAGGAATTATAAAACAAAAACATTGAAAAGTCGCTCAACAGCACAACACAACCAGAAACTTAGAAACCAGAAAACTAGAAACCAGAAACATAGAAACGTGAAACATAGAAACGGCTTTAGCCAAAGAAACTTTGAAACTAGAAACTAAAAACAAGAAACTAAAAAAAATATAACGTTATGACTTACATCAAGGATTATATCAAGGAAAATAGGGAAAGGTTCTTCGAGGAACTTTTCGGACTAATTAGGATTCCGTCAATAAGTTCGGAAGCATCGCACAAGTCGGATATGATAAAGTGCGCCGAGCACTGGAAATACTTGCTCAAGCAGGCTGGTGTCGACAAGGCAGAAGTAATGCCGACAAAAGGCAACCCAATCGTTTATGGTGAGAAGATTATCGACCCGTTGAAGCCAACAGTTATTGTTTACGGTCACTATGATGTGATGCCTGTTGACCCGATTGAACTTTGGAAGACCGAACCTTTCGAACCAGTAATCAAGGAAGGTAAGATTTGGGCACGCGGTGCCGACGACGATAAGGGACAAAGCTTTATGCACGCAAAAGCATTCGAACTTATGGTTAAGACCAAGACTTTGCCATGCAACGTAAAGTTCATGATCGAAGGCGAAGAAGAAATTGGCTCTCCGAGCCTCACCGAATGGTGCGCAGAACAAAAGGATTTGCTCAAGGGCGATGTTATTCTTGTTTCCGATACTGGAATGATAGCATCGGACATTCCGAGCGTTACCACAGGACTGCGCGGACTCGCATACTGGGAAGTTGAAGTTACCGGACCAGATCACGACCTTCACAGTGGAATTTTCGGAGGTGCAGTAGCAAATCCTATCAATGTGCTTTGCAAGATGATTGCCGAGCTTCACGATGAAAACGGCAAGATAACTATCCCGGGATTCTACGATGATGTTCTCGAAGTATCTGCAGAGGAAAGAGAATTGCTTGCAGGAAAA
Source organism: Bacteroidales bacterium (assembly GCA_045112395.1). GTDB lineage: Bacteria > Bacteroidota > Bacteroidia > Bacteroidales > ML635J-15 > Bact-19. Next base: position 1,455 of record JBGUHW010000062.1, on the reverse strand, counting down.
CCATTCAACGAAGAAGAATACAAGAAAGCTATTGATGTTAAGGCTCTCAAGGGAGAAAAAGGCTTCACAACTTGCGAACGCACTGGCATTCGTCCATGCTTGGATGTATGTGGTATTTGGGGCGGCTACACTGGCGAAGGCTCAAAGACCGTACTTCCATCAAAGGCATTTGCAAAGATTTCGACACGTCTAGTCCCGAATCAGGACCACAAAAAGATAGCACAACTTTTCAAGGAATACTTCGAGAAGGTTGCTCCAGAATATGTAAAGGTAGAAGTTCGTCCTTTGCACGGCGGACAAGGCTATGTTTGCCCGATTGACCTCCCAGCATACAAAGCAGCAGAAAAGGCATACATCGAAGTATTCGGCAAACGCCCGATTCCAGTTCGTAGCGGTGGAAGTATTCCTATCATTTCACGTTTCGAAGAAGTACTCGGCATAAAGTCGATACTTATGGGATTTGGTCTCGAGTCGGATGCAATACACTCGCCAAACGAGAACTATCCAGTTGAAAATTTCCTCAAAGGAATCGAGACTATTCCGCTGTTTTACAAGTATTTCGCAGAAATGAAGTAATAAAAAAGCAAACAAAGTTTAAAGGCTGCCTTAAAGGCGGCCTTTTTCATGAACAAATCTTAAATATTTCCTAATCAATGTTAAATATTTTTTAAACTGCCTCATAGCAAAGAAAAACAAGTTTTTTGGCACAATTTTTATAATTTTACAAACTGAACAAATTAAAAATTTACGGTTATGAAACGGTTTATCATATTAGGATGTCTGGTACTAGGGATTAGTATCGCATCGGTGGCACAAACGGTAACTGCAGCAAGCGAAGAAATTGCTGACGATTTTGATCTCAAAGCTGCGGCTTCACTGTTCGGAGACTCAAAAGACATTGAAGACTTCGAGAATAAATTAAACGATGAATCGATAGGAATTTCTAACCTCGACCTCAACGGCGATGGAGAAATTGACTATCTAAGATGCGTTGAAACGGTAGAAAATGGTGATCACTACATCGTGATACAAGCAGTTCTTGCAACCGACATCTACCAAGACATAGCAACGATATATGTGAAAAAAGATGTTGAAACCAAAAATATCACGGTTCAAGTGATTGGCAACGAATACATCTACGGACGCAACTATATAGTAGAGCCTGTTTACATCTACCGTCCTGTAATATACAACTGGTTCTGGGATCCATACTGGCACTACTGGCACTCGCCATACTACTGGGGCTACTACCCACACTACTGGCACTGCTGGCACCACAGACCATACCACGTATATCATCACCACATCGTGACTTACCATCACCACCATCACTGCAGCTATAAGCATCCTGAACATCCGCATCATGGATACAACGGACACAGAGATAGTCACAATGGATACGGGGACTCACATCCTCACGGAAGCTACAACGAAAGACACCCTGAACACAATAAT
>JBGUHW010000061.1:0-2251 GCA_045112395.1 Bacteroidales bacterium | reverse complement strand
GGCTGCCATTGCCGAAAATAGGAAAGCCTATTACGATGTATTGGAACGCACACAGAAAAGCGGTCTTGATATTTCGGAGTGGATGTTGTGGTTCTTGGATTGTCTTGAAAGTGCTATAAATAAAGCAATTGGGATTACTAACCGCACACTTCAAAAGGCAGTTTTCTGGAGTGAACACAGCGAGGTGGTTTTTAATAGCCGTCAAATTAAAATAATCAATATGCTGTGGGACGGATTCGATGGCAAGCTTCAGACTGGCAAGTGGGCTAAAATCAACAAATGCTCTACAGATACTGCATTGAGGGACATTCAGGATTTGGTAGGTAAAGGCATATTGAAGAAAAAAGAATCCAACGGCAGAAGCACAGAATATGTTTTACATTCAGATAATTAGTTTTTTGTGTTTTTGTGATACATTTTATTTTCTCTTTTCAAATCCGATTTTAATTCCTAAATTTGCCCTTTAATTTTTAGTTGAAATGAATAAGACCATATTAATTACAGGAGGAGCTGGTTTCATTGGCTCGCATGTAGTAAGACTTTTTGTTAACAAATATCCAGAATATCTGATTGTTAATGTCGATAAACTGACATACGCTGGCAACCTTGAAAATTTGAAGGATGTTGAGAATGCTCCAAATTATAAATTTGAAAAAGTTGACATTGTTGACTATGAAGCAGTAAAATCGCTTTTTGCAAAGTATTCGCCTGATGCGATAATACATCTTGCTGCCGAAAGCCATGTTGACAGAAGCATAACAAATCCGTTGGAATTCATCTACACAAATTTTGTCGGTACGGCAAATCTTTTGACTGCTGCCCGAGATTTTTGGAAGGGAAATTATGACAGCAAGCGTTTCTACCACATTTCCACCGACGAGGTATACGGTTCGCTTGGCAACGAAGGTTTCTTCAAGGAGACGACTCCTTATTCGCCACGTTCGCCGTATTCGGCATCAAAGGCAAGTTCCGACCACCTTGTTCGTGCTTACCATCATACTTTCGGAATGAATGTTGTGCTGTCGAATTGTTCAAACAATTATGGTCCTAACCAGTTCCCAGAAAAGCTTATCCCGTTGTCAATTAACAATATAAAGAACAATAAGCCAATTCCAATCTACGGTAAGGGACTTAATGTCCGTGACTGGTTGTTCGTTATTGACCATGCACGTGCAATCGACTGCATTTTCCACAATGGTAAGAATGGCGAAACTTATAACATAGGAGGTAACAACGAGTGGACTAACATTGCACTTATCAAAAAGTTGTGCGAAGTTATGGACAGAAAGCTAGGTCGCGAGCAAGGAACTTCCGAAAAGTTGATAACCTACGTTACCGACAGGGCAGGACACGATTTGCGCTATGCAATCGATTCTACCAAGTTGCAGACCGAACTTGGCTGGAAACCATCTTTGCAGTTCGAGGAAGGCATAGAAAAGACTGTTGACTGGTATTTGGCTAACGAAGAGTGGCTCAACAGGATAGTTTCGGGCGACTATGCAAAGTATTACGAGCAGATGTATAAGAACAGATAAAAACAAAAGCAAAAAAATAATAAAATGGAAACATATTACATTGGAACAGAAAGATTAACGCTTGACAAATTAGAAGAAATCATCGAAAGTGGATGCGAAATCGCCTTGTCGGAAGAGGCAATAAAGAACATTGAGCATTGCCGCAACTACTTGGACGAGAAGATGAAGAACCGCGAAAAACCGATTTACGGTATTACTACCGGTTTCGGTTCGTTGTGCAACACTTCGGTTTCGGAAAATGAACTTGAGCAGCTTCAGGAAAACCTTATAAAGTCGCACTCATGCGGTATGGGCGAAGAGGTTGAGCAGCGCATTGTCCGTTTGATGATGTTCTTGAAAGTCAAGAATATGTCGTATGGTATTTCGGGCGTTTGCGTATCAACGGCTCAGCGCCTTGTTGATTTCTACAACAAGGGCATAACTCCAGTTGTTTACCAGCTTGGTTCGCTTGGCGCATCGGGCGACTTGGCTCCGTTGGCTCACATAACCCTTGCAATGCTCGGAATGGGCGAGGTTTACTACAAGGGACAGAAGCGCGAATCAGCAGACGTTCTCCGCGAACTCGACATGGAACCGCTCCGTCTGAAATCGAAGGAAGGTCTTGCCCTTATCAACGGCACGCAGTTTATGCTTTCGCACGCTATCGATGCTTTGTTGCGCGGTCGCAAGATTTTGAAAAACGCAGATATAATTGCTACAATGTCTCTCGAAGGTTT
>JBGUHW010000060.1:0-5082 GCA_045112395.1 Bacteroidales bacterium | reverse complement strand
GATGCCGCATAAATAGGAGTTCCCATCGGTGCCGAAAAGTCAACCGCCAGATGAGCCTTTGGAACGTGATGGATAGGATGCATACGCGAATTTGTATATCGTGAACTTATGCGCGTGAACTTCAGCGGTGCCTTCATAAAAGTCTTGCGAATGCTTTGTCCACAGGTGTCGAAAAATTCAGCAACGGAATCGTTGACAAATGGAATTGCCCACCTTTCCTTGCCGTTGTGAGAAAAGACTCCAGCCAGAACCTTGCCTATTCTAACAGTTTCTCCGTCAACACGATACTCTTCAAAAATAACCTTGAACCAGTCATCCTTCTGCAAGGCATAGAAATCAACAGTCCAAGCCCATACCTGCGACATCCCGACCGCCAAATCCCAGTCGTAGCCTTTCGAATCGAGTACATTCCACAACGACGAACTTATCCGTCCCGATGCTGTACAAACCACAGTATCAACATTGTGGTATTTGCGGAACACATCCACCGAATCGCGAAAATCGAACACCGTAAACATCAGCGGACTGTTCTCGTAAACGAAAATCTTTGCCACTCGTGCAGTATCGTCTGGCGAAGAAAAAACGCTGTACGGACGACCAACCGCAATGCGCGTATAATCAACGGAATCCGAAATCCGTGCAATCTTGTCAACCTGCGACATCGGAACGCCATACCTATTAAGTATAGTCCCCAGATAATCGCTCTGCCGAACCGTATCATCGGTTATCGTCCACTGGTCAATAGGAAAACCAAAACGCATTTCAATAACTGGTTCAGAAACGGCAACATCTTCCCTATCCTCCTCAGCTCTACCGCAAAACATAATCACAGCGACAGCAACTCCCGCCGCCACAATTACCGACAGCACAACAATCAGGCCAATATTTGTCTTCGACAACTTCATTGGTTATTAAACGCAAATTTAAGTAAAATATTATCATATACATTTGAAAAAAAATGTAATTTTGCGATATGAACTAAATGTAAAATGTTATGAGTTACTCGCAAATGGCACAATTGGAATTGATGAACGCAGTGGCCAACATCGCTTCTCAGGAGGATTTGGACGAGTTGAGATTGATACTTTCGCATTTCTTCGCCGAGCGTGCGCAGAGGGATATTGACAAGATGTGGGACGAAGGAACATTCGACCAGAAAAAACTTGACGAGTTGCGTGGACAGCATCTTCGTACACCTTACAACACACTCTAATTGGCAATGAGATACATAGTACTTGACACCAACTGCCTAATCCAAGCCTTGCCTTCAAAAAGTATGTACCATAAGATATGGACAGATTTTCTTGCAGGCAAGTATCGCTTATGCGTAAGCAATGAGATTTTATCCGAATATGAGGAAATACTGGCAATGCACACAACTCCGGAAATAGCGCACAATGTAGTCGAAGCCATTGCACGACATCCGTTGACACTGTACCGAGAATCCTACTATCACTTTCATTTGCTTGCTGACATTGACAAGGATGACGACAAGTTTGTCGATTGCGCCATTACAGCTGGAGCCGATTATATTGTTACCGAAGACAACCATTTCAACTGCCTTAAGCAGATTCCGTTTCCACAACTTAATGTGCTGACTCTTGACGAGTTTAACGCGATTTGCAATAATTAGACAACCGGCATTAAGGTCGGTTATACGATTTTAGAAAACTGGAAAATATAGCTAATGACAATTATGAGACGGTTCAACGCCGTCCTTTTTTATTGTTTTAGAAGAACGGATTGTTGTCAATCTCAAAACCTATCGTTGTAGATTCTCCGTGTCCCGGCAAAACCTTGCAATTACGGTCAAGCACAAACAGTTTCTTCCTTATGCTTTCAAGCAACTGCGAATGATTTCCGCCAGGCAAATCGGTACGACCAATGCTTCCGCAGAACAAAGCATCGCCACACATAACAAAATTACCGCTTTCAGAATACAAAGCCACACTACCGCGCGAATGTCCAGGAACTTCAAGCACTTTCAGTGCCGAATTTCCAAAATGGATTTCATCGCCATCAACAATATTCTGGTCGGGCAACGACTGCTGGTTCATACGGAAACCGAACATCGCAGCCTCCCTACCGACATTCTCTATCAGGTCGTTATCCTTAAAATTTGCCAGCACGGGAACATTGTATTCCTTTTTCAACCTGTCGTTGCCACAAATATGGTCCAGATGTCCGTGAGTATTGATTATGTATTTTACTTTCAAGTGGTTATTGTCAACAAACTGCTTCAATGCCAGCATTTCTCTGTCGGAATTTACCGCACCATCAATAATTACAGCCTCGCCCGTTTCATCGGAAACGATGTAGGCATTTACACCAAACGCATTGAAAACAAACGAATTAAATTCTATCATATTATTTCTGTTCTGAATTAACAACTTTTTCGCGCGTATGCTTCCACCGCCTATGCGACCACAGCCAGTATTCCGGGCATTCCCTTATATCCTTCTCCAAACGGCTGAAATACAACTTGGTAATTTCACCCTGCGCGTACTGCTGTGGATTGTCAACAAGTTTCTCGAAAGTCAAGGTATAATGTCCACGCTTAGGTTTCGAAATCTTCATGTAAAGCGCAGGAAGATTCATTTTTTTTGCATACGCCTCAGGTCCGTGAATGCAAGCGGTGTCGTGATTTAGAAAATCGAGCCATATTGCGCGTTCAAGATTCGATGGACTTTGGTCGGCAGCCATAATCACGCCAATAGGCTTTTCGGGCGGAGTTGCAAAAACCGACTTAGTCTGCTGCACAGGCACCATCTTCATTCCAAAACGACTACGACGTGCGACACCATAACGCTCTGAATATGGATTCGTTAACGGAAGATACAAAGCTACCGTCTGATGCTTGATTGCCATATCGGTTCCCAACATTCCGTATTCCCAGTTTCCATAATGACTAGTTATAAGCAAAACCGACTGACCACGGTCAAAGTATTCATTTGGAATATCCGCATTTTCAATGACATAACGCTTTTTTATCTGTTTTTCCGAGATTGTCATCCCCTTGATTGCCTCAAGCGTAACATCCGCCAGATGATGGTAAAACTTCTTAGCCAACTGCTTTATTTCTTTTTCGGATTTCTCTGGAAATGAAGATTTTAGATTTCCAAACACGACCTTTTTCCTGTAACCAGCAATGTAGTAAATCACAAAATAGAACATATCTGCCCAGAAATACAGCAGGAAAAACGGTGTTATGCGCGAACAAAGCACCAGAAAGCGAAACGAAATATATTCGAGCCACTTCGTCATATAGTCTTCAACTTCGCGATGGCTTCTGCTGGATTTTCAGCACCAAAGACAGCACTTCCTGCAACAAGCGCATTTGCACCAGCCTTGATTATCTCGCGATGGTTCTGCGTATCAACGCCTCCGTCAACCTCGATTATGACTTCAGGATTCACCACATTGGCAATATTGCGCAATTCCGTGATTTTCTTGAGACTATTCTTGATGAACGACTGTCCACCGAATCCAGGATTTACCGACATTATCAGCACCAAGTCTATTTCGGGCAAAATATCCTCAAGCAACTTAACCGATGTATGCGGATTCACCGAAACGCCAGCCTTCATTCCGTGAGCCTTGATTTCCTGCACCGTGCGATGCAAGTGCGTGCAAGCTTCATAATGAACGGTCAGCACATCGGCACCTGCCTTAGCAAACGCCTCTATGTAGCGTTCTGGCTGTACAATCATAAGATGCACATCCAAAGGTTTCTGCGCCAACTTCTTGACACTCTTTACAATCGGCAATCCGAATGAAATGTTCGGCACAAACACACCGTCCATAATGTCAAGGTGAAACCAGTCTGCCTCACTGGAGTTTATCATTTCTATATCATCGGCAAGATGATTGAAATCTGCCGAAAGCAATGATGGGGATACGATTATTTTCTTCATAGTTCTATTTTTGGGGGCTCACAGGCTAAAAGGCTCACAGGCTAAAAGACAAACTGACTGCAAGACCGTTAGCCTATTAGACCGCTTGACCATTAGCCCATTTAAAACACATTTGCATAATTCTTTACATCATCGGCTGTAATTTCGTTTCCGCACAAAATCACAAGCCTTTCAATCACATTGCGAAGTTCACGGATATTTCCACGCCAGTTAATCTTTTTCAGTTCCGCCAATGCATCATCGGTAATTTTCTTCACTGGGAAATTCTGCTCTTCGCAGCAAGTCTTGATAAAATCGTCAACCAGCAGTGGAATATCGTCAGCACGCTCGTTCAAGGTTGGTACATGGATTAAAATCACACTAAGACGGTGGTACAAGTCCTCGCGGAAATTGCCCTTCTCGATTTCTTCGCGCAGATTCTTGTTGGTTGCAGCCACAACACGCACATTTACTGTTACATCCTTGTCGCTTCCGATGCGTGTAATTCTGCTCTCTTGCAATGCACGAAGCACCTTTGCCTGTGCAGCAAGGCTCATGTCGCCAATCTCATCGAGGAAAAGCGTACCGCCATCGGCTTGCTCAAACTTTCCAGCCTTGTCCTTAACAGCACCAGTAAACGAACCCTTTACATGACCAAACAACTCGCTCTCAATAAGTTCCGATGGAATTGCTGCACAATTTACTTCGACAAATGGTGCCGCTGCGCGATTGCTTTTCTCATGAATCCAATGAGCCACAGCCTCCTTGCCAGTTCCATTGCTACCAGTTATCAGCACGCGGGCATCTGTTGGTGCAACGCGGTCGATCATCTCCTTGACTTTCTTCATTTCGGGCGTTTCGCCTATCATCTTGTACTTTGAATTCACTTTCTTTTTCAAAGTCTTTGTTTCGGTGACCAATGTGGAACGGTCGAGAGCATTGCGCAATGTCACCAGCATACGGTTCAAGTCCAAGGGCTTCTGAATGTAGTCGAAAGCGCCTTTCTTTATCGACTCCACAGCCGTATCGATGTCGCCGTGCCCCGAAATCATTACAATAGGAAGTTCCGGAAAACTGTCGTGCAACTTTGCGAGCACTTCCATTCCATCCATCTTCGGCATTTTTATATCGCAGAACACCGCATCAAACTTTGTTTCGGATGCCTTGCGGAAACCTTGTTCTCCATCCT
>JBGUHW010000059.1:0-25252 GCA_045112395.1 Bacteroidales bacterium | reverse complement strand
ATATTCATCAATGATATGATGTTGAGAAACATCATAATATTGTTTTATTTTTGATATTGTATTTAATTTTTTATTTGTTAAAATGTCGTATAAATCATTTGGAATTAATCTGTATGAACCTCTTGGCAAATCATATATTGCGCTCCTACAGTAACCTTTTACCAATTTACATTCTGCGTGCATTTTAAAGAAAACACTTTCTGAGTTCATATTAAGTTTTTTATTTGTATAATTGGTGATATAATCTTATAAAAATCTTCAGGATAAAAGCTATTGGTATTATGTGATGATTTTGAAATTAGATAATGTTCAAAACTTAAATTTTCCTTTACTTGAAGAAATGCGGAATTGATAGGCAACTTATCGAAATCACAATTAAATAGTTGTTGAATTTTTTTTGATTCCATCGGAAAAATATTTAGCAATCATTTTTTCAATATAAAAATTACATGGATAAGAAACTTGATGAAATTGACCGATTGGATTTATCTCCAAGAAAAAATATTCTTTTTGAGGCGTAACCAAAATATCAATAGACCCAGATTTCATGTCTAAGCTTGTCATTAACTTAATCACAGACTCTTCTAATCCTTGGGGCATTTTATATGGAGGAGTCCTATTCGGCTTTACAAAATTATAATTGCGAAAATCTATTTTTGTCATTTCATCATTTTGCGAAAAAATAGCGGTCGTGTATGTTTTTTTATTAAAATAAAAAACCCTTAATTCGTATGCTTTCTCAATATATTCTTGGAAAAGGGTAGGTGCAAAAGTGTTTCTTACGCTATCTAACATATTATATGTGAATAAATTCGACTGTCCTTCTATGCATATACTATCGGTTTCATAATATAAACCTCCTTGCGTAATTGTTTTGGTCAGTAATTTCTCATTTTTTTCCAGAAGGTCTTTAAGGTCTTTCTTGTGCGTTAATATCCATGTTTTGGGGATATTTAAGCCACATTTTTTAGCAACTAATAAATTTATTAATTTGTTAGTATTATTCTCGTATATGTTACCTATGCTAAACTTAATGCTGTGGAGCCGACTATAAATAAACTCAGTAATAGAATCATATTCGTTTAATAAATAATTGTTGGCTGCCTCTCTAAGAATATTGTCTTGTTGTTCTCCAACAGGTATAATGTTTAATGATAATTTTCCTCTTCTATACCAGAAACCTTCAACTTCACTTAATTTGATTACAAAATCGTTTTGTTTGCATATATAATCTGACATTCCATTCTCATCTATGTACAATCTGAAAAAATCAAAAAAGTTGGTATTATTGATTCTGAAATAATTGACATTATAATATTTTAGCCAATTTATTACATTATCTGTAGTCGCATCATCCGGTTCTGAAATTATTAAAAGCATATTATTAAGTTATTCCAAAAATATTTCTTTGTTTATAATTCGTTTTCCTCGCCTGTCTCTCAATATCATTTCAATCATTTGTTCTTGTTCTAACGTATATAGACCTATAGATTGTCTTTTCTTGTTTATTTCGAATGAAGGAATATAGAAATTGTCAAAACCGGCATTATGTCCATACACGCGAATATAATAACAAATATTTGCGTATTGAAATGGAGTCAAATTGCCTTCCGATACATTTTTATACAATTCGTATTCATAGCTAACAGGGACTTTTCTTCTATTAGTAAAATAATGTAGCAGCATAAAATATGCCTGCCACTGTCTTAAGTAAGGTCCATAAAAATCAATGAACTCGTAAGTCTCCAATGAATCATTGTAATACTGTGGCAACCCTATTATCTTTTCGCCTGGGAAACCTCGATTTTTTATAATACTATCAATTATTTCGAACTGTTTTTTATTATTTGATAGCCACCTAGCACCATGAATAGTAAAGCGAAACAAAAAAAATCCATCATTAACCTTTTGTGTCAACTTTTGATCAATAGCGAACAGACTATCTATTGTCTTTGAAAGTTTCATATCTACTGAAGCCTCATAAACAGAATGTAAACTGTCGTAATTTTGTATGGCATTTTGAGTCGTTGAATAATTCAAAGATTCAGATGCCAAAGAGTTAGCTCTTATAATCCACAAAGGAACGCCTTGCTTAAACCCCTTTTCAAGCCAAACATTGGCTCTTATACTATCTCCTGTTTTACAACATATTTGCAAAGCTTTAATACAATGTTGCGCATAAACGAAATCATACGACTCATAAATGCTGTCTAATCTATTTATTGACGCCTCATAATCCGCATTTAAAATATCTTCATCAATTCTATTAAACGTTTTATGATAAAGTATGTAATTTTGAGCAAAGGAACAATGATAAAAGAAGATAGCAAAAAAAAATTATTTATAAAATATATTTTCGCTTTCATACTCCATCAAATCTCCTGATATAACATTATTTGAATTTTTGTTATACTCATTAATTGCTTTCAATATATTCTGAGCTGCCTTATCATTGCACTTGTCAGACGACCTAATTGTGTCTGTACCACCTCCCGCCGATGAGTCTCCTCTATATTTCGTAGTATCAGAATTCATACGTGTACAATCGTACGTACAACTAGAGCAATCGTCATTTTTTGACGTGGCAGGAGATGATGCCACTCCAATGTCCTCTATAAATTTTCTCAATTCATCAGAAGAAATTTCTTCTGTCATAAATAGTTTCCCATTTAAACTTTGCAATTTTTTCTTATCCATTTCACTTAAATTAAGATTAACGGCACAAAGATAAACATTAATAATTATATATACAATAGACAATAGTAAATTTTTAAGAAAAATTTATATTTAAAATATAACATATTTATATTTAATCCCTTACACTCCCCTTGTATCATTGTCTAACTTGAAGCACTCTCCGATTCCCGACCTATAATTTTTTTTCCAGTGTCGCTACTCCAAATACAAAACTACGTTCTTTCATGTCTCATTTTTGTTCTTACACAAGGACACGGCTTACGAACTCGCTGTACGGAACGGCAGAATTTAGAATTGACACACAATTAGATGCGAAAAATAATTTCATGCACAAAAAAATCTGAATGCTAAAATATTACTACATTAGAAATTCTGAACAATGAACGTATTCGTCTGATTCATTGTTAATTGCAAGTTTTTTTTAAGAAAGTGTCAAAGATGAGTAAATATATCCGCGAAGCCGAATGCACAGCCTGCAGATATATTTATCAACAGCACGCAAGCGAAATCGTTACAAGCGGCCTTCGACAACCTTCCAGTCGACGATGCTCCACAAGGCAACCAGATGGTCGGCACGACGGTTCTGATAGTCGAGATAGTAGGCATGTTCCCACACGTCGAAGGTAAGCACGGGCTTCAGTCCGCCACGAACTGGATTTCCTGCATTCGGCTCCTGAGTGATAACAAGTTTACCATCGGCATTCTGCGACAGCCAGACCCAACCCGAACCGAACAAGCCTACGCCCTTCTGTACAAACTCGGTCTTGAAAGCATCGAACGAACCGAAATCCCTTTCAATCAGCGACAAAAGTTTAGCTTCGGGCTTGTTATTTTCACGCATTGCGGCAAACTGCTCGAAATACATGGTGTGGTTGAGTACCTGACCGGCATTGTTGAACATACCGCCTTCGGCACGCTTTACAACCTCTACCAGCGACAAGCCTTCCAATCCGCTACCAGGCAACATCTTGTTCATATTGTCAACGTATGCCTTCAAATGTTTTCCGTGGTGGAACGACAAAGTTTCTGCGCTTATAACACCCCTTAAAGCCGCTGCTTCGAACGGCAAAGCAGGCATTTCAAAAATCCCGTTTACGGGCATAATATCTTTCATAAGTCGAACATTAATAGTTAATACGACAAATGTACAATAATATTTTTATTTACGAAATACGATTTACGATTTGTTTATATGACTGATCGATGGTTTTCCTCGCAAAACTTTGCCATTCAATCATCTCTTTATCGTAACGCTACCCTTCAATGCCGGTAAACCTTCGCCAAGGAAAACCACATACCAATACGAATCGCTGGGCAAAGGACGACCTCCATACATTCCATCCCATTCGCAGATAGCGCCCTTCGATGTAAAGAGTTCCTTGCCGTAACGGTCATATACGGCGACCTTGGAATTTGGATACATATAAAGACCAGTAAGCACCCATGTATCGTTGAATCCGTCGCCATTTGGCGTAAAGAATGATGGTATGCCTACAGAAGCATCCAGGAAAGTCTGCATCTGGTCAGTACAATGATTATTATCTTGAACAACAATGTCATAAAATGCCGATGGCAAATTGTCGAATACATTTGACGACTGCCAAGTTTTTCCATCAGCCGAATAATAATACGGAGGCGTTCCGCCCTGCACCTCCACAGTAACAAGACCTTTACCCGAAGTGATATTAATAATTTCCGGATAGTTGTCGGAGAAATTTGCACGCAAAGCTGTACTTGCCGTACAACCATTTACATTAGTTACGCTTACCGAATAATAGCCTCCAGGATTGGCAATGTCGATATATGGTTCTGAAGTGCCATTGTTCCAAGCATAGGTTTCATAAGTAGTATTCAGGTAAAGTCGGCGCGACTGCAAACCGCAGAATACAGTATCGTTTCCAAAGAAAGGTTCTATTATATTATGTTTCGTAGCATTTACATTGTCGCTAATCGTACAACCACTAGCATCAGTAACTGTTACTGAATAGTATCCAGATGAATATATGTCAATGGAGGCAGAATTTTCGCCAGTATTCCATGCGTACGACAAATAATGATTGCTCGACGACAACCTTACATAATCATCACAGAAATCCAGTTCGTCTGGCAACCCGAACGGAGGAACATTTATAACATTTATACTTACGGTGTCGGCATTTGAACAACCTTGCTGATTTGTTACTCGCAGCCAATATGTTCCAGAAGAAGACACTCCTATCGATGCTGTTTGCTCATGCGTATTCCACTCGAAACTGCAATTCTGGTACGATACCGATGATGACAGATTCACTTTTCCATCCGTACAATATGTGGTATCGCTACCCAAATCGACATCAGGGGATTCAATCTTGCCAACATTTATGGAGTCAATTGCCTTGCATGAATTATCATCGGAAGCCTCGACAGTAAGCACACCATCGCTCGAAACCCATACGGATCGACCAACGGCCCCATTGCTCCACGAATACGAAACGAAACCATCGGGAGCAGTAACCCTAACGCTGTCGCCAGCGCAGAAATGTGTATCGGCACCTAGTTCAATAGTAGGTTGCGGATACTTGTGCGTTGTAATGGTATCGTAATAGAAGCATATTCCGTTGTATGCCCTTACCCAAAATGTAAATTCAAGCGGTGTGGTGAATGTAGATGAGGATGACCCATTTGACCAATAATACGAAAGGAATCCCGTTGCATCTATTACCAGCGACTCGCCAGGACAGAAATAATAGTCGGTTTGAGGAAGCACATCAAGGTTCGGATACTGCGAAACAGAAAAAGATGCAGAAGCCGTACATGAATTTGATGTCGTAATTGTAACAGAATATGTTCCCTGACTATGAATCGAAATTTCAGGAGTATCAGCTCCAGTACTCCAATGATAAGCGGACATGCCACTATTAACAGCAACCGAAACGGTATCCCTTGGACACAAAGTAGGAATCGAAGGCAATTCGACAACTGGTGGCTGCGGAGCTGCCAATGTCAGCGAAGTGGTTATATAGCAATGGTCACTATCGACAACCGTAAGCGTATATGTGCCAGCCGACACACCCGACAAAGTTTCATTTGTTGAGCCATTGGACCAATAGTATAAATAAGGAGCCATACCGCCTTCGATATCAATGCTTGCATTCATATTGCTGGCACTACATCCAACACTATATATTTCCGAATAACCAAAACTCATATAACGCTCAAATTTTATGAGCAACCCATCATCCTGTCCATTAGATGTTTCCGTATCGGAATTCAAAGTAATACTCGAAGCAAAACCGCCACCAGCCACGACATTGTTGGCGTAATCAATAGCTATGGATTTTATATAGTTCGCATTATTCTGGTTGCCGAAAATGCGCATATTCACATTATCATCAGATCCGTACCTGATAATATAAAAATCGCATCCATTACCACTTGAAGTCGAAGCCGTAGAACCGAATTCAATAGTTCCCGAATAATTTCCTGCTACGTAAGTATTACCATTCGAATCGCATAGGATGTCGGCTATCTCAATAGTTCCCGTTCCCGGATACGCAGTAGTTCCCTGAGATATTCCTGCAGACGAATACTTTGCAATGTATGTATTGGCATTCGACTGTTTATAGGCAAGATATACATCTCCTGCCGATGTAACATCCATAGCCTTAACACTATCGTTGCCCGATGCACCACGCTGAGCAGCCCATTGCACAGCACCAGACGGATTAAACTTTGCAATATAAACATTAAGGTCGTCTGGCGACTGCAAACTGGTACCATTCAGGTTGAAATTTCCCTTGTATTCACCAGCCAGGTAAATATTTCCAGCATTGTCGCAAGCTACTCGCCGACCATAATCGTGTGACGATGATGCATACGATATCGTCCACAGGAAATTTCCTTCACTATCAAATTTCAAAAGATAAGTATCGTTTGCGCCCTTGGCATTTTGGAACAACGAAGTCGTACTTACCTGTAATGCATAATTGAAATAACCAGTAACTATTACATTGTTGCTACCATCAACAACAACATCGTATGCATTGTCATCGTTGAAACATCCTATAGTTCTGACAAACAAGAAGTTTCCATCGGTATCTAGTTTCAGCAAAAAACCATCCTTCTCTCCCAACGATGGGAATTGATTGCCATCAAAAGAAGTATAGTCGTTTGAAAGCCCCACTACATATACATTTCCGTTCGCATCAACATCTATCGAATTGCCTTCCTCCACGGCACTGCTACCACCGCTCTTGAGCCAAAGAACAGAACCATCTGGAGTCATCTTGGCGACATAGAAATCGGTGTTTCCTTGCGACGTAACCGAATGACCATCAATCGAAAGCGTAGCAGAAAAAGAACCCGTCATATATATATTCCCATTAGCATCAACAGCAACATCGGACACATATTCGGATGCGGCATTACCAAAACCTTTCATCCACGAATAGCCAATGCGGTCGCCACAGTCTATGCTGTCGCCAGCATGCTGGGCAAATGCCATCGTCATGCATATCAGAAACAATATCAACGCAAATGTTCTCTTCATAGGCATATTCTAAAAATCGTAAACCATTGATGCAACATTATGCTTTTCAAGCGTTGTAAACTTGTCGCGATACAACCTGAACCCCAGCGCTATCTGATGTGTTCCGTAGTTGTATCTCTGCAAACCGGTAAGTCCCAAGTCACACAAATACGACACAGAAATTCCCTTCATCACAAAACCTACCATAGGTGAAATTGACAATGGACTTACATTGCCCACATCAAGAGTTTGTTTATAAGTAAGACCAATGACAAACTCGTTTTCATCCTTGGTATAAATAGTTCGAATCTTATTGCCAGAAAGGAACTTAACTCTAATTCCGAGGTCAATCTGATTAAGATTCTTCATATTCGTCTTATAGATAAAGAGCGGACACAACTGCATTCCTGCCATCAGCCAGAAAGTCTTTCCCACGTGCACATTCATGTTGACACTAGGAGATCGCTCCAGCTCAAGATTGTAAACAGGACAAGTCCACTGGAGCATATTGTTAAAACTTACACCTGCAATCAGACCTCCGTGAGTTAGCAAAACTCCAAAATTTGCATCGTATCCAAAATAGTTTTTCTTGCTATAGTTTACTATCGGGTCGTATATATCAGTGTCAAAATTAGATTCGTCATAGGTATGCATAAACACGGTCGCACCGAATCCGAAAGAAAGAACTGTACGCGTTTTTCGTTTTGTACGCATAAGAAACTGGAACGATCCATTAACCTGAAGTCCAGTCTGCGAGTTTACCCCATTTCTGTCGGTATACAGAAAACCGCCAAGACCTCCGTCCCTATCCTTAATTCGGGAACGGAACATCAAAAAGGTTGTGCTAGGTGCATTTCTCGGTCCATAACCTATCCATTGCTGACGATGAGCCGCCTTTACCTGAATAATATCAACAAGACCTGTAAATGCTGGATTTAAAAGTGTATTATCAAAGACATACTGCTCGTACACAGGAGCATCCTGTGCATTTGATTTTTTTACCGAAAACAGGCATAAAATACAAAAAATCAATATCGAACACCAAAGCCTAAGCATAATGTTACTTTTGCATCTAAACGGCAAAGATAGCACTTTTATTTTAAACGGTTCAAAAGTTCAAAGTTCAACAATTCAAGGTTCAAAGTTCAAGGTTCAAAGTTCAAGGTTCAAAGTTAAGGTTCAAAGTTCAAAGTTCAAGGTTCAAAGTTTAAGGTTTAAAGATTTGAATATTTGATGATTTGATAATTTGAAGATTCAAAAAAATCAATCGTAATTCGTAAATCGTAATCCGTAAATTCTTTAGCTTCTTACAAAATGCGGCATTTCCTCGGGAATCACAATCGAAAGTTCTACGAGACCAGCAACCTTACCGTCCATATGCCAAGGACTTTGGTAGATAAGCTTCTTCTGTCCGTTCTTCGATATGGTATATGCATTTGTGCTACCTGTTGCAAGCATATTCTTTATCATGGCCGTTGCTCTTTCGCCGTGGCAGTCGTAAAGCGACTTGCCAACTAGAGATGCGCCACCACGAGCTTCCCAAGTTGCCGATGCCTTGTCGTTCATATATACTATTATACCTTCGTTGTCGCAAACAGTTACGGCAAACGGAGTTTCCTTCAAAAAGTCTTCAGTAATTTCCATGCTATTCAATATTTACCTTTAATGTCTGAACCCTGTCGGGACCAACCGACAAGTACGAAATTCTCACACCCGTTTCCTTTGCTATGAACGACAAGTAATCCTTCAACGGCTTAGGCAAATCGGCATCGCTCTGGCACTTTGAAATGTCCTGCTTCCAACCATCAAACTCAATGTAAACAGGCTCAATGTCTTCATTCATCTCAAACGGGACATAATCCACTTCCTTGCCGTTGATCTTATAAGCCACAGCCACTTTCAACTTGTCGAAATCATTAAGCACATCGGCCTTTGTTATTATGATATCGGTCAAACCGTTGAGCATAACGGCATACTTAAGAGCCACAAGGTCAAGCCAACCGCAGCGACGAGCACGGCCAGTGGTTGCACCAAATTCATTGCCAATCTTGCGCAAAGTTTCACCTGTTTCATCGAAAAGTTCAGTTGGGAACGGACCGCTACCAACACGCGTGCAGTATGCCTTAACAATTCCGTAAACCTTGCCTATTTTCGATGGAGCAACGCCTATACCCGAGCATACACCCGAAGCCAATGTATTTGATGATGTTACAAAAGGATACGAACCGTAATCCACATCAAGCATCGAACCCTGAGCGCCTTCTGCAAGAATTGACTTTCCTTCTGCCAATGCCCTGTTGACATATATTTCAGAGTCCACGAAATTGAATGTCTTGAGGTAATCGATAGCCTCAAACCACTGTTTTTCGTATTCCTCGTTGGTTTCGGCAAAGTTGTAGCCTTGCATCACTTTCAAGTGATGAACCTTTGTGGTGTTGTACTTCTGCACGAAGTCAGGACTGAACATATCGCCCATGCGCAAGCCAATACGAGCTGTGCGGTCGGTATATGTAGGACCTATTCCTTTCTGCGTCGAGCCAATCTTGCTAGCGCCCTTGTACTCCTCATATGCCTTGTCCAAAAGACGGTGTGTAGGCATAATAAGATGTGCTTTCTTGCTGATTAACAAATTATTGTGCAAGTCTGCACCGAGTTTCATCGCCGACACTATTTCCTCCTTCAGGATTACAGGGTCAACCACCACCCCATTGCCTATGATGTTCATGGCTTTCGGACGGAAGATTCCCGATGGAATCGTGTGAAGCACATGCTTTATGTTGTTGAACTCCAAGGTATGTCCAGCATTCGGACCGCCCTGAAAACGGGCAATAATGTCATACTGGGGCGTAAGCACATCGACAATCTTTCCCTTGCCTTCGTCACCCCACTGCATACCTAATAAGACATCTACTTTCATCTGTTTTTTATTTTCTGTTCTTTAATTCTTTACAATTACTACAAATACCATATATGGTAAGGAAATGAGAAGCCACATCGAAACCGTATTTCTGCATGACTTCATCCTTAATGTCGTCAACCTTCGACAACGACACTTCGTATATCTTTCCGCACTGACGGCAAATAAAATGGTCGTGCTTGATATTGTCCATAGTCTTCTCGTAAGTATTGCCCTTGTCGAACTGATGCTTAACAAGAAGTCCCGCATCTATCAGAATATCAATATTATTGTACAAAGTTGCAAGGCTCACGCGATAGTTTTTATTCTTCATAGCCTCGTAAAGCGCCTCGATGTTGAAATGTCCCGAATTTGAATATATTTCATCGAGGATAGCGAAGCGTTCGGGAGTTTTCCTAAACGAATGACTCTCGAGATAATTCTTCAAAATATCGTGTGGCGACAACCTTTCCCCTTCCATATCCTAATAATAAAATTCGTCCCCGCACTTAGGGATCTGTATGTTGCTGTATCCCTTGCTCATGAGGTACTCGCGATAAAACTTCTGTGCATCGTAGTCACCATGAACCAGGAAAATGTTGCGCAACTTTTCAGGCTTCTGGCACGAAATGAAATCACCCATCTCAATATAGTCGCCATGACCGCTCAACGACTCAATCTTTTCTATGTCGGCATTAAGCGGATGTATAAGTCCGAATATTGAAATTTCGTGCAAACCTTTCTCCTGGATTCTTGCACCAAGAGTTTCGGGAGCACAATATCCAACAAGCATTATAGTGTTACGCGAATCTTCTATACTGTTTGCAATGTGATGCTTCACCCTACCAGCTTCGGCCATTCCCGATGCAGATATTATTATGCACGGCTTCTTGGTTGAGTTTAGTTCCTTCGATTCCTCAGCGCTCTTTACATAATGTAAAGTATCGAAATAGAACGGATGCGGATCGTTCTTCATGGTCTCAATAATGCCATCGTTGTAACATTCCTTGTGCATTTTGAATATTTCGGTAGCATCAACCGAGAGCGGACTATCAACATAAATGTCAATTGGTGGCAATATTCCCTCGTTGTAGAAATTGTTGAGCATGTACACGATTTCCTGTGTACGGCCAACGCTGAACGACGGGATTATGAGCTTTCCGCCACGCTGCACGCAGGTGTTGTTTATGACATTGTACAGGTCGAGTTCAGTTTCCCTGTCCTGCTCGTGAATGCGGTTGCCGTATGTTGCCTCAGTTATGAGGATGTCTGCCTGTGGGAACGGTACTGGTGGCTTCACAATCCTATTGTGCGGACGACCGACATCACCGGTGTAGGCAATGCGAGTTACCTTGCCGTTTTCTTCAAGCGTAATGTTTACCACGGCGCTACCGAGCATGTGTCCGCTATTTGTGAAACGCACTGTTATGCCCTCATCCACCTTGTAGTCCTTGTCGTAAGGCACCGGGACGAAAATCTTCATGCACTGTTCGGCATCCATGTGGGTGTATATGGGGTTCACTCGCGGAAGTCCCTGCTTGAAAAGCTTCTTGTTGTACCACTTGATATCGAGTTCCTGAATGAATCCCGAGTCTGGAAGCATTATCGAACAGAGATCCTTGGTGGCAGGCGTGCATATCACCTTGCCGTTGAAACCGTTCTTATAAATATAAGGTATAAGTCCTGTATGATCGATATGAGCATGAGACACAAGCACATAGTCAATTTCTGACGGCTCGAAACCAAGATTTCTGTTTGCAGCGTCAGTCTCCATTCCTTTACCTTGGAACATTCCGCAATCGAGAAGAATCTTCTTTCCCGAATCCGTTATTATCAAATGCTTGCTACCAGTTACCTCGCGTGTTGCACCAATAAATTTTATCTTCATTTTCAATAATTTACAACTCGTCAGGACACATAACTCCATCCTAACAAACAAGTTTCAAACTTACGGCTTTTTTGCCGTTCAACATCCGATTAGTTTTAATATTTATGAACAACCGAAACCAATAATTAACATGGGAATTGAGGGAAATTGTTAATTGGCAAAAGCCAGACGGCGTTTCTGTAGAGACGCGCCATGACACGTCTCTACTTCGCCGTTTCTATGTTTCTGGTTTAAGGTTTAACGTTTAAGGTTCAAGAATTTAGCTTCGCTGAGCTAAAGGTTGAGGATTTGAAAATTTGAGGATTAAAAATTCAATAGAAAATTGTTTCTGGACTACTCGCCAAGCAGAATATCGCAAGCTGTCTCTATAACATTGTCAACACCTTGTGCGGTTTGCACAGGATCAAGAATAACAGTTACATCTGGAGGCATTCCATTTTCGTAGTTGTTATCGTTGTTGTCAAGCGTACGCGTAATTGAGAAGCGATAAGTCCAGCCATTGGGTAGCTCGCCTCCGTTCGGAAGTCCAAGACCGCCACCTGTGGTATCACCAACAATGGTAGCTTCAGGAAAATTGGACTTTATGCACAACGAGAAGAAAGATGTCGCGCTGTACGAACCTCTGTCGGTAAGCACTACAATTGGATGTCCGTATGTTGTCTTTTCATCGTGTTCGGGCTGCTTTACAATGCTAAAATCGGAAAACTCATCATGCCCAGGTCCGTTCTTAATCTGCGTCTTGTAAAGCTGACGGGTTCCGCTAGGGAACAACTTCATCAGATTCCACACATTATCTACACTGCCACCACCATTCTGACGCAAATCGATTATCATACCCTTAGTATTTTTATATTTGTTTACCAAGTACACCAAATCGTCGTCGGAAATTGCATCAACAAACGAGGAATAACGCAGATAGGCAATCTGACCGTCGCGAATAGCATTATGTGCAAAAGATCCAGTAGTATGATAGTTGACTGTAAGGTAATTTAGCACAACAACTTCGGAATTAATATTTTTGTTCTCATACATCTTACGGTAAACTTTTTCGTTGTGCGAAATATCAAACGGAGAAACCAAATTGGTATGTCCATCGTCCAATGTATTAAGCATTGCGCCTAGAACACTAAAAAGGCTGTCGTCGCTGATTTTTTCCGAAACTTTGGGACTATATACGGCATAAACAGAATCCCAATCCACACCTTTCACATCGAAGAACGAATACTGCTCGTCAACGGTTTTCCACAAATATTCGAATGTTGAAACAGGATCGCTACTTGTCTCCTTTTCCATAAAAACCTTTTCGCATGAGGAACACAGCAAAACAAAGGCTAGGAATGCTAGTGCTATATGTATTTTTTTCATAATCAATTGATATTAAACATTAACTTAAGTGATACAATATGATATGCGTTGTCGAAACGATGTGCCGATTCATGGCGAGTTGTGCAATAGTCCCAACGATAATTAAGTCCTATCTTGTTGCGATTTTTTAGATTAAAGTAAAATCCTATATCGGTTGTAGCCCCCGACATAAAAATGCCGAATGATTCGTAGCTATCCAACAAATATTCAACCGGGTCGCTAGATGATGTTGCGTTGTAAACGTAGGCATATCCTGGGCGTTCGCCAATACCCATAAGCGGCAGTGAAATTTCTGCGGTCAAGGTAAACAAATCGGTTCTGCGACGCGAAGGGATGTCGTATTCGAGACGGAAGTTTCCATATAGATTGAACATCATTGTAAGGCCAACTGCAGCATTCATCATTTTTCGGTTGATTCGTATATCGACATACGAACCTACTGAAGCACCAGCCCAAAGTCTCAGTGAACCCTCCACTGGTTCGGCAAAACGTACCATGAACGAAGTTCTTGGCATAATAGTAACGCCATTTGCACCTGCACTGCTATCGGCTTTATTTCCGGCAGCCAAACAACCTTCTACCCTGCCTTCAAGCGATGCCTGAAAACGGCACCAGTCAACAGTCACGCCCATATCACCACCAAGTCCTGCGCCATGATACCGCAAAGGCGACACACCGGCATCATAATAATTTGATGCTCCCATTCCTACACCTGTATTTAAATATATGGGGACACGCGAGCGTTCCACAGATGTTTTCTGTCCCATTGCAAAGCACACGGACAGCAGCAAAAACAGCATAATTGAAAATCGTTTCATGCCTTGTTTGTTTTAAATTTATTTCTGCAAAGGTAATTGTTTTTTTATTTTATTTGATAGTCAATGTCTTTATTCGCATCCCATTCTGCCACATTGTTTTCTATGTATTCGGCAATGCGGTTCATTTCGGCGGTGTCGCGAATAATGCGGTCGTAGAATGAACGCTGCCATGCAAATGAAAACGATTGTTCGTTGGCATATTTTGTAATTGACGATTTCACGCCACGCACAACGACCGATAATGTATTACGTTTCGGTGAAATGGATGACATTTGGGCGTTTTTCCCTGTAGGGATGTTGCGCGCTGTAGAGATGTTGCGCGCAACATCTCTACAATGTGGTGCGTCATCATTATTCCGTATAATTACAATTGCGTGTATATGATTCGGCATTATAACCCACAATGGAATTTCTGCATACAGATAATGCATCGTAACATTTTTCATTTGTTCATCGGCATATTTCCCAACATCTGTCAGATTCATTTTGTCATCAACAATTTCCCCAAAATAATGTAACATATCCTTGGTGCATATTGTTACAAAATATACCCCACCATCATAATTATGCCAATCTGCCCGTGCGGATGGAATACGATATTTTCCTTGAAATTTTTCTTCTGGCATATATTCTGCTGTACCATAAAAAAAAACGGCAACATATTCTGCCCTTCGACTACGCTCAGGGAGCAGTTGTTGCCGTTTTTATCGAATACCTATATAATTATTTACCTTGAACGAGCTTCATGGTGTCCATTGCAATTACATATTCCTCGTCGGTGGTAACAACGATTGTTGTAACCTTCGAATCGGGAGTTGAGATAACTGCATCTTCGCCCATAATCTTGTCGTTCTTTTCCATATCGACCTTAATGCCGAGGCATTCCATGTTCTCGAGTATCGGGTGACGCATGAACCATGCATTTTCGCCAATACCGCCTGTGAACAGAAGGATGTCGCAGCCGCCCATCTCAGCCATGTAACCGCCGATGTAGCGTTTTACGCGCTGTGCAAACATATCGAATGCGTAGGTGCTTCTTTCGTCACCAGCATCGCGTCCAGCACGGATGTCGCGCATATCCTGCTTGCCACCGCTTATACCAACAAGACCACTCTTCTTGTAGAAGATATTGGTAATATCCTTCATGGTCTTGCCTTCTGCAAGTTCCTTCTCTACTATATACAAAACTGCACCCGGGTCAACATCGCCTGGACGGCTACCCATGATAAGACCTTCGAGAGCTGTGAGACCCATAGTGGTGTCAACCGACTTTCCGTGGTCGATTGCTGCAATCGAAGCACCGCTACCAAGGTGGCAGCTAATTATCTTGAGGTCTTTCCAATCCTTGCCAATCATCTTGGCAGCCTTTTCTGCTACAAAGCCGTGGCTTGTTCCGTGGAAACCATAACGACGGAGATGATACTTCTGGTAGTATTCGTATGGCAAACCATAGAGGAACGACTTCGGAGGAAGTGTCTGGTGGAAAGCGGTATCGAATACAACTGCCTGCGGAACATTCGGCAATACTTCGCGCATAGCGTAGATACCTGCCAAGTTACCGGGAGTGTGAAGCGGTGCGAGTTCCATCAACGACTTGATCTTTTCGATTACATCATCGTTAACGAGAGCACTAGCCTTGAAAAGTTCGCCACCATGAGCAACGCGGTTACCTACAGCTTCGATTTCCTTCAAATCCTTGATTACACCCATTTCCGGATCGGTGAGAGCCTTGAGAACCATTCTAATACCTGCAGTGTGGTCGGCGATTGGAGTCTGTTCGTAGTGCTTCTGTCCGTTGTACTTGTGTGTGAATTCTCCCATTTCGAGGCCTATTCTTTCGAGAAGACCTTTTGCCATTACGGTAGAATTGTTGTTAGCGTCAATGTTGATGAGCTGGTATTTAATTGAAGAACTACCGCAGTTTAAAACTAATATTTTCATCTTTTACGTATTTTGTTGTTAATGATTATTTTTTCTGAGCTATTGCCTGGTTGCAGGTTATTGCAACAAGTTTGTAAACATCTTCTACCGAGCATCCGCGGCTGAGGTCGTTGCACGGCTTAGCGAGACCCTGCAAAACTGGACCAACTGCTTCGGCACCAGCAAGACGCTGAACGAGTTTGTAAGCGATGTTACCAACTTCGAGGCACGGGAATACCAAGGTGTTGGCCTTACCAGCAACCTTGCTGCCCGGAGCCTTGCTAGAACCAACAGAAGGAACGATAGCTGCATCGGCTTGAAGTTCACCATCAAGAAGCAGGTCGGGACGAGCTTCCTGTGCCAGACGGGTAGCTTCGATAACCTTGTCAACAACTTCGTGTTTTGCCGAACCCTTGGTTGAGAAACTGAGGATAGCAACTGCCGGATCGATCTTTGCAATGTTCTTTGCTGTATCGGCGGTGCAGACAGCGATTTCAGCGAGCTGTTTTGCATCTGGCATTGGAGTAACGGCGCAGTCGGCGAAAACCATCTTGCCGTCGGTACCATACTTGCTGCCTTCGGGGAGGAACATGATGAATGCACCAGATACGCAGCTTACGCCAGGAACGGTCTTGATAATCTGCAATGCAGGACGGAGCATGTCGCCAGTGGTTGAACGGGCACCGCTTACGAGACCGTCGGCTTCGCCAGCCTTAACCAAAAGGATACCGAGGTACATGAAGTTCTCGGCAAGACCTTCTGCCTGTTCCATTGTCATACCTTTTGCCTTGCGGATTTCGTAAAGCATTTCGGCATACTTCTTCTTTTCGGGATTGTTCTTCGGGTCGATAATGCGAGCCTTGCTGATGTTCTTCAGACCGAATTCGGCTGTCATTTCAGCAATTTTCTGTGCAGGACCGATAAGGATTACATCGGCGATTCCGTCTGCAATAATCTGGTCTGCTGCCTTTAATGTACGAGGTTCGTCACCTTCGGGGAGTACGATGCGCTGCTTGTTTGCCTGCGCATTTCTGATAATTTCTTGAATCAAATCCATTGTTGTATTATAATTTTATTGTTCAAATTTTGAAAAACCAAAGGTAAGTTTTTTATGGCAGAACAACGCAAACAAAAACGATGTTTTTTAGCAAATTTATTAACAACGGGAAAATGCCTGCGGCGTTTGAATGTTTCACGTTTCAGGTTTAACGTTTCAATACCTTCGGCGTTTCTGGTTTAAAGTTTAAAGTTCAAAGATTTGAAGATTCGAGGATTTGAATGCCTTCGGCGTTTCATGGGCTAACGCCCGTTTCTGGTTCAGGGATTCAAAAATTCAAGGATTCAATAATTTGAGGATTCAATAATTTGAGGATTCCATTGTCCATTATCAATTATCCATTATTCATTGTCAATTATACATTATCCATTGTCACTTGTTCCTTGTTCATAACATTTCACAAAAAACAAGACACCAAACTGCATCAATAAGTTTTTTATAGTAAATTTGCGACTTTGATTTTTGAGTTATATAAGAGGTATGGAAACCATAAAAGTTCTTGACAGGGAGTTCGTTCCCTACATCGACCACGAAACAATAGTGTCGAAAATTAAGGAAATGGCAGAAAAAATGAACCGCGACCTTCGCGACAAGAATCCGCTTTTCCTTGGAATACTTAACGGTTCGTTCATGTTCGCAGCCGAACTGTTCAATCACCTTACAATCGACTGCAACATATCGTTCCTAAAGCTTGCTTCGTACCAGGGGACAAACACGACAGGCAATGTAAAGCGCCTTATCGGACTCAACGAGGACATCAAGGACCGCACAGTCATAATAGTCGAGGACATCATCGACACCGGCATCACAATGGACCATATTGAGAAGCAACTCATTGGTTACGAGCCAAAAGAAATCAAGATAGCCGCCCTACTCTACAAGTCGGAAGTTTACAACAACAAGTACCCAATTGACTATTTCTGCTTCGACATACCGCAGAAATTCATAGTCGGATTCGGTCTCGACTACGATGGATACGGAAGAAATTTACCTAGCATTTATCAGGAAACCAAATAAAACAAAATATCATGCTTAACATTGCAATATTCGGAGCTCCGGGCGCAGGAAAAGGAACACAAGCCCAGAGTATTATCGACAAGTACAACCTTAAATACATTTCCACAGGAAATATCCTCAGGAATGAAATCGCAAACGGAACACCACTTGGTCTCGAAGCCAAGGCTATTATCGAAAAGGGCAACCTCGTCAGCGACGAGTTGGTTACCAAGATTATAGAAAAGTTCATCGCCGACAACCGCAACCCGAACGGATTCCTTTTTGATGGATTTCCACGCACACGCGAACAGGCAAAGAACCTCGATGAAATCTTGAAGCGCGAAGGAATGGAACTTTCGTGCCTCTTGAATATGGATGTTCCACGCGAAGAACTCATAAAGAGAATGATGCATCGCGCACAGGTTGAGAATCGCGCAGACGACACTCCAGAAGTTTTCGAAAACCGCCTCAAGGAATACGAAGAAAAGACTTTCCCAGTCATGGAACACTATCAGAACCAAGGCAAAGTGATGTCGATTAGCGGAGTCGGCAGCATTGAGGATATTTTTGTCCGCCTAGCAGAAAAGATTGACAGCCTATTATAATGAGACCAAAAATACTTATAATATATACCGGCGGCACAATCGGCATGATTCAGGACAAGAATGGCGTATTGCAGCCGTTCAACTTCGAGAACCTGCTGAGCTACATACCGATGCTCAAAGATTTTCCTGCTGACATAAGTTCGTACAGCTTCGAAACTCCAATAGATTCATCCGATGCCGACCCCGATTTCTGGGTTGAGATTGTGGAGGTTATCGAAAAGAACTACGACCATTACGATGGATTTGTCGTCCTTCACGGCTCCGACACAATGGCTTACACAGCATCGGCGTTGAGTTTCATGCTCGAAAATGTAAACAAGCCGATAATTCTTACCGGTTCGCAGTTACCAATTGGACTTTTGCGCACAGATGGACGTGAAAACATGATTTCGGCAATAGAGCTTGCCAGCATGCAACGCGACGGAAAGCCTGTAATCCACGAAGTTTGCGTCTATTTCGAAAGCCGTCTATACCGTGGCAACAGAACGACAAAGTACAGCGCAGAGAATTTCGACGCCTTCCGTTCGCCCAACTATCCTTGGCTTGCACAAGCAGGTATCGACGTAAAGATTGAGGAAGACAAGTTGTGGACAAGCAAAAACGCACCGCTGGTAACACACAAGAACCTTTGCCGCGACATTGCCGTGCTGAAGTATTTCCCAGGCATACAGCCCAAGACCATCGAGGCTATCATAAACATTGAAGGTCTGCGCGGACTGATTGTAGAATCGTACGGTTCGGGAAATCTTACCACCAACGACAAGATTATCAAGCTGTTCGAGGATGCCATTGACAAAGGAATAACAATACTGAACATAACGCAATGCACAGTAGGTTCGGTTGTACACGGCAAATATGCCACTAGCCTGAAGCTAATGAACTGCGGAGTAGTAAGCGGAAAAGACATGACCATCGAGGCGGCAATCACAAAGATGATGTTCCTCTTGGGAATGGACTGTCCGAAAGACAAAATGAAGCAATTGCTCATGCAGTCGATTTGCGGAGAAATATCATAGCAACAACATAGCACAATTGATGAAAATAAAAATCTTATTTTTAACACTCACGGCTTGTCTGGTCATGAATATGGCGTATGCGCAACGACAAGGCGGACAGCCTGCCGATGGCGTAATATACGGCACCATACTCGAAAAGGACAGCAACGAACCTGTTGAATTTGCCAACATCGTGGTTTACGACAAGGACGGCAATGTCATAGCAGGAAGCATGAGCGACAGCCACGGCAAATTCAGCGTGCAGAATGTTCCATACGGAACGCACAAGGTCGAAGTTCTGTTCATTGGCTACGGCAAGGTTACGCGCGAAAATGTAAGCATAACCGCAGACAAGAAGTCGTTCAATTTAGGAAAGGTACATTTAAGCGTTGATGCACAGATGCTAAGCGAAGTGGAAGTTGAAGCCACAATGAACAATGTCGACTATCGTCTCGACCGCAAGGTCATAAATGTAAATCAGGACATTGTGTCGGCAGGAGCATCGGCGGTTGAGGTTCTTGAAAATGCGCCATCCGTAACCACCGACCTTGATGGAAATGTATCTTTGCGTGGATCAGAGAGTTTCCTTGTGCTTATTGATGGTCGTCCTAGTCCGCTCGAAGGCAGCGAGGCTTTGCAGCAGATTCCAGCAAGTTCCATTGAAAGCATTGAGATAATAACCAATCCATCAGCCAAATACGCGCCCGATGGCGTAGGCGGAATCATCAATGTCGTACTGAAAAAGGAAAAGCGCAAGGGCTACAACGGACAAGTTTCTGCTAACTATGGCAACAACAACACCTTCGGAGGAAACGCCCTATTCAATTTCCGCACGCAGAAAGTAAACTTTTTCATCGGTGGCGAATACAACCGCCGCATGAGCAAGAGTTTCGGCAAGTCGGAGCGCGAAACCTATCTTAACGCATCAAAGGATTCCATGTTCTGCCTAAACAACCAGAATTCAGGACTTTACGGCAGACAAAGCTGGAACGCACGTGCAGGCTTGGACATTTACATAACCGACAACGATGTTATTACAATTTCGGGCAAATACGGTTCGCGCGGACATGGCGGAAACGGCATTACCGAAGCCGAAACCTTCTATTTCAACAAGTTGGATTCGCTAATTTACGACCCGCACACCTTTAGCCTAGGCTTGCCCTACTCCTACAGCGCCGAGGAAATTTCGAAGCGAAGAAACAGCTACTGGAGCGGCGACATCAACTATCAGCGCAAATTCGCAAAACCAGGACACGAACTGCAACTGTATTTCAACTATTCGGCAAACCGTTCGAACAACAACAACGAATACTCCGAGGCCGAAACAGAAAGTCTTGGCGGTGAAATACTTGCAGGTGCAGTTGAAGACCGTTACCGCACTTTGGAAATAGGAACTCAGGACAGGTATCAGGCAAAAGCCGACTATGTGCTGCCATTCAACGAGAAGTCGAAACTTGAGGCAGGCTACGAAATAAACATCCGCAATCAGACAAACGACTACACATACGCCGTTCACCAGAATGACGAATGGATTAATGATGATTCTCGCCACAGTCCATACGACTTCGACCTCAATGTGCAGTCGGGATATGTGATCTACTCGAACTTCTGGAAGAACTTTGGCTATCAGGTAGGCTTGAGAACCGAATACACCAACCGCATCTTTGCAATTCCCGACAGCAACTATGTGTACAAGAAGTTCGACTTCTTCCCATCGGTACACCTATCCTACTCGTTCTCTGAGGATTTGCAAATTATGGCAAGCTACAGCCGGCGTCTCGAAAGACCCCGTCCATGGAACCTGAACCCGATGACGCAGGTGGAAGACCCGAACAATGTACGCCGTGGAAATCCAGCACTTAACCCCGAGTACACCAATTCGTACGACATGTCGTTGCAGAAGCGTTTCGGCGAGCATTTTGTTTC
Organism: Bacteroidales bacterium; assembly: GCA_045112395.1. Lineage (GTDB taxonomy): Bacteria > Bacteroidota > Bacteroidia > Bacteroidales > ML635J-15 > Bact-19. The sequence goes on along the minus strand of JBGUHW010000059.1, from coordinate 3,582 downwards.
GTTCGAGCTTTACGCACGACAGACCAACGACCTGATACAGAATGTCACTCTGGTCGATACGGCAAATTCCAACATGTACATCAAGACTTTCGACAACATTGGCAAGGACCTTTCAATCGGAAGCGAAATCATGGCAAACATCAACCCTTGCAAATGGTACAACCTGAACGCCAGCGTAAATGCATATTACTATGCCATAACATCGGAACAATACCGCAGCAACAGTACTTTCACATGGCGAGCAAGACTAAATAACACATTCAGAATCAAGAAGTCGGGAACCAACATTCAGTTTGGCGGATTCTACGATGCGCCATCAATCACAGCACAGGGACGCAGTGCAGGAAGAATAGCGTTTAATCTTGGCATAAAGCAGGATTTCCTCGACAAGAGACTTTCGATAAGCGTAAACTTCCGCAACCTGTTCAATACCATGAAGTTCAACACGACCACGGAGACCGACTACCTGTACTACCACATGACACGCTCGAACACATGGCCAAATTTCAATATTTCAATAACATACAAACTTAACGATTTCAAAAAACGCAAAGAGAAAGGTGAAGATTCAGATGATGACGGCGGAGAAATGTAGAAGAATAATACTGGGAATCATAGCACTATCGTGCATTTGTGTATCGACAAAAGCACAAGTTTACATAAGCGACCACAAGATAAACAAGACAACGAAATGCCTGTTTTCGGAATACGAGACATCATTTTCGACATATAGGCTGGAAGACGGAGACTTTTATGTTGACGAATTTATCGTTGACATGGAACTGCCAGAAAGCGGTTCTCTAGATGAAGTGTCGGAAAAGGACATTCGCCAGAAAATCTCGGCGATAGTCATTGGCGATGAAAAGGAAACAAATCCCGAGAACCTGATAGAGAAGTACATAACAGAAAAATACCTGTCAAAATACGAAACACACAAGATTATTGGCGACAGCGAATGTAACACCTTCATTTCTACCATCAAAAGCAAGAACTCAATGCTATCGGACGAAATGCTTTGGGAACCAGCCTACTACGGAACTATCTCCGGAAAACTTATCTTTCAGACCAACATGTTTCTTTCGTACAGCATTACCGAAAAATCGTGCAATGCGATGACCTGCATAAGAAAAGAAACAACATTCGTCTATGACATTGTAAACAAGAGATTTCTAACCGAAAACGACTTCCTCCTACCCGAAAAAACCAATGATTATCTGGAACTTATCAGGAACACAATGACAAGGGAGCAGAAACTTGCGTACAACAAAGCTGAAATAAACTACAACAGCAACTTTTACATTGACGAATACGGACTTACATACGTTTTCAACTCCGACAAGTATCTTGACGAATACGAAGCAACAATACATGTTCTGCTAAATCCGAAATATATAAGGCAGCAGACAAAAACGGAATCCATTGTCTACAAGTTCTTTAACATTGGTCAAGTAGAACGCGCAAAAGCAAAAAAGCAGAACAAAACTGTGGCTATTAATTGATAATGGATAATTGATAATTAACAAATGTACAGACGCGCCATGGCGCGTCTCAACGCTATGGACAAGAAAGAATTAAGAAAACAAATAAAGGCACTCAAGAAGCAACACACTGCAGAACAGCTTGAAATTCAATCGAAAGCAATAATGCAAAAGGTAGAATTGCATCCCGATTTTATCAAGGCAGAAAAAGTAATGCTCTACTACTCGCTTCCAGATGAAGTGCAGACGGCAGATTTCATTGCCAAGTGGCGCAAAACCAAGCAGATAATTCTGCCTACAGTCGTTGGCGATGACATTGTTCCTGTAATGTTAGACAACAGCACGACCTTTGCAAAAGGCGATTTCGACATACAAGAGCCTCAATCAGAGCCATATACAGGAGGTTACGACCTTATAATCGTCCCTGGCGTAGCATTCGACAGAAATGGCAACCGACTTGGCAGAGGCCGTGGCTACTACGACAGATTCTTGTGCAATCACAAGGATGTCAAGAAAATAGGCATCTGCTTCGATTTCCAGCTTGTCGATGAGATTCCGACCGAACCAACAGACATTAGAATGGACGAAATAATAAGCCTGTAATATAGAAATCTGTGGTTTGCGTGAATTAAAGATTCCAAAAAATTGCCAAGGGTATTTAAGAATATGATTATACGCCACCTACAAGCCAATTTACACAAAAACTTATGCGACCTCTTTGAGGTCGTTGTTTGCTCATTAGCACCATCCCTATATATATATGACCTCTCTGAGGTCATATATCTTTTACAGCAAATCAAGACCTCGGAGAGGTCTAACAAATATAGATGGAATAGATATGAAAAAAATCGACCTCAGCGAGGTCGTACATTATAAAGTCGTACATTATAAATAAGAGTTGATTACGAAAATTTAGAGAATGAAAATCGCATGTAACATATTAAAGTGGCTATTTATCTCATTCGGCATAATATTATTGCTAATAAACATTTTAGCGCTCACCCCACTCCCATTCTACATGCACCGCAGTCTAGGCGAAGACGCATCGTGGGAAAATGATTCCACCACACAATTCACCCCCGACTACATCATAATGTTCGGCGGAGCAGGAATGCCCTCCGAAAGCAATCTCATAAGACTGTATTACACTGCCGAAATTGCAGGCAAACTGCACAAGCCGATTATACTTGTCCACCCCGAAGACTCTGTGTGTCAAGTAGAAATGACAAAATACCTAGTCAACAACGGCATATCTTCCGACAGCATAATGTATATGACAGGCGGAAGCAACACCCGTTCCCAGTCGGTTTGCCTTGCCGACAGTTTTCCGCAACTAAAAGAAACATCATCGCTGATAATCACCGCACCAGAGCACCTGTCACGCACACTGAAATGCCTCAAGAAATGCGAAATAGAGAACATCCGTGGCATCGGAGCATTTGAAAGCACGGTTGACTTCGACCTAGAACTGGACAAAGCCAAGCTCAAAGGCAACAAATTCGTCCCCGACATCGAAAGTACAAACTTGCGCTACACCTACTGGAACTATCTGAAACTGGAAATCATTTGCTTCAGGGAATACTTTGCAATGGCATATTATTGGGCAAAAGATTGGATATAAGGGGCTGACGCCCAGTTTCTTGGGCTTCGCCCGTTTCAAGTTTCAAGTTTAATGTTTCATGTTTCTGGTTTAACGTTCCAGGTTCAACGTTTAATGTTTCTGGTTTAACGTTTAATGTTCAGATTTCACGTTCAAAAAAAACGGGATGTCATCCCGAACCGCACCCTGAGCCTGTCGAAGGGCAGGATCTGATACCGTTTTTTGTTTCTGGTTTAACGTTCCAGGTTTCAGGTTCAATTGTTCAATGTTCAAAGGTTCTTGTAGAATCGCGCCATGGCACGATTGTACAAGATGGTGGGCTATGCCCGTTTCTATGCCTGCGGCGTTTAAGGTTTCTAGTTTCAATGCATTAACATGCCTGCGGCGTTTCTGTAGAGACACGCCATGGCACGTCTTTACAGAAAATGACGGCGTTTCTGGATTAACGTTTCCAAATTTGATAATTTGATGATTCAATAATTTGATGATTGTAGCGGCGCAATG
>JBGUHW010000058.1:0-41805 GCA_045112395.1 Bacteroidales bacterium | reverse complement strand
TATGGTGGAGGTGGAGGCTTTGAATTTTCGGTGCAGGACCGCAATGGCTCCGACATTCGCACTTTGAAGCAGGTAACCGACAATTTTGTTGAAAAACTAAGTGAACGCCCAGAAATAGGCGACATATATTCCAATTTTGATGCCAATTATCCACAATATCGCGTCGATGTGGATGTTTCACGATGCAAAAAAGCGGGGATTTCTCCAGCTACTGTTCTTAATGAAATGGGTTCGTATCTGGGGGGCGATTACATCTCATACTTCAATAAATATAACAAAGTCTACCAAGTAACTTTACAACTTCGCCCCTCAGACCGTTCCCGCCCCGAATCGCTAGAGCAACTTTTTGTCCGCTCCGAGACTGGTGCAATGCTGCCAATTACACAGTTTGTTATGCTTACAAAGGAATATATGCCACAGACACTTAGTAGTCTTAATATGTTAAGTTGCATTGATGTTTCGGGCAATGTTGCTGAGGGTAGCAGTACGGGTTCTGCCATAAAGGCTATTCGTGAGGTTGCCGAAAAAGAATTGCCTATGGGCTATAGCGTGGAGTTCAGTGGTATAACTCGTGAAGAGAGCAAAACTGGAAATAGCATTGTAATAATTTTAATTATCAGCATATTATTCGTTTATTTGGTAATGGTGGCATTGTACGAAAGTCTGTTTACGCCATTGGCGGTAATGCTGTCGGTGCCGTTCGGACTGGCAGGAAGTCTGCTGTTTGCAAAGATTTTCGGCATAGAGAATAACATTTATATGCAGATTGGTCTTATTATGCTTGTAGGACTGCTCTCGAAGACTGCAATACTGATTACCGAATACGCATCGCAAAGCCGTAAGTCTGGACTTTCGCTCAAGCAGGCCGCACTACAAGGTGCCAAGATGCGTCTGCGTCCTATCCTGATGACTTCTTTAACTATGATTTTCGGTATGTTGCCATTGATGTTTGCCTCTGGAGCTGGGGCAAATGGCAGTCATACCATCGGTGTGTGCGTGGTGGGAGGAATGTTGTTTGGAACCATTGGTCTGCTAATTGCTGTGCCATCGTTGTTTGTGGTGTTTCAAATGTGGCAGGAGAAAGTTAAGCCTGTTGCAAGAAAGGAGGTCGGACAATGAAAAAAGCTATTTTTATATTGTTGTTTATGCTGTTTGCAAATTTCACCTATGCGCAGTCGTGGCAACAAATTTTTCCTGACTCGCTTTTGCAAAACTACATTGCCGAAGCATTGGACTCCAATAGTGACTTGCGGATTGCCCAGCTCACTCTGGAGCAGTCGGAGGCTATGCTGAAATCAGCAAAGTTGAGCTATTTGCCGAGTTTTTCGTTTACACCATCTGCTTCAATATCGAAAGCACAAGGTTCTTCATCGTCATTCACTTACGAATTACCTGTTACGATGAACTGGGAACTGAATTTCGGTGGCAAGCAGCATTATCAGAAGGAAATGGCAAAATTGCAGTTGCAGAAGGATACCGCCCAGTTGAAATATGCTAGAATCCAGATAGTTGCCGAACTTGCAAATGCTTACTACACTCTTATTATGCTCGACAGACAATATGCCATTACACACGAGGCTATAAATATACAGCAGGAAAATCTGCGTGCTCTCCGTGCTTTTCAAGAAGTCGGGCAACAAAGCGAAGCGGCTGTAAATCAAGCCGAAGCATCTTATCAAGGAGTTGTTGCATCATTGGCGATGCTCGAAGCGCAAATTTTGAAAACCGAAACAGCCATTTGTCTAATGCTTAATCGTCACCCTGAACATATAAGGCGGACATCATTGGAAGAAGCGAAAGGCGTTGTAATGAATGTGGATAGATTGGTTCCGCTCGAAACCTTGTCATCGCGTCCCGATGTATTGGCGGCGGAATACGAACTTCGGTCGATGTTTAGCAATGTGAAAGTTGCGCGGTCGGAGTTTTATCCAACATTTTCAGTTAGCGGAAGCATGGGCTGGACAAACAACATAGGCATAATTATTAATCCAGCCCAGCTTCTGCTCAATGCCATCGGTACGCTCGTGCAGCCACTGTTTGCCATGGGGCGTCTGAAAGCCAACCTGAAAGTGGCAAAATTGCAGCGCGAGCAGGCGCTGATTGCTTTCGAGAAGGCTTTGCTTACTGCGGGTGGCGAAGTCCGCAATGCTTTGGCAGATTGTCTGGCTTGCCGGGCGCGAGAAGAGGCTCGTACTCTGCAGGTGGAGGCTGCGCAAAAAGCCTACGAAAACAGCATTGAACATAACCGCTATGCCAACACAACCTATCTGGAAGTGCTTGTCGCCCAAAGCTCTTGGCTCGATGCCCAGCTTCAGCAGACTGCCGACTGGCTCGAAATGCAGCAGAGTTTCATCAATCTGTACAAGGCGGTTTGTCCCGAACAATGAAAATTGTAGTTTTGCAACCTTAAAATTAGAGACTATGGCACAAACGATTCAACTGTCCGACCATTTCAGCTATAGCAAGTTGCTGAGGTTTACCTTGCCGTCGATGGTAATGATGGTATTTACATCGATTTATGGCGTGGTGGACGGTATTTTTGTGTCGAATTTCGTAGGCAAGACACCTTTTGTTGCAATCAACCTTATAATGCCCTTGCTGATGTTTCTTGGGATTGTTGGGTTTATGTTTGGCTCTGGCGGAAGTGCTTTGATTGCTAAGACTATCGGCGAAGGAAACAACGAGAGGGCGAATAGAATTTTCTCAATGCTGGTTGTCGTGGGGATATTGTCGGGCATTGTGCTTGGCGTATTGGGGTACTTATTGGTAAAACCTGTCGCAATTATGCTTGGTGCAACTGGCAAGTTGCTGAATGATAGCGTAGTTTATGGTCAGATTGTTCTGGTTGCACTGCCCTTCTTCACGCTTCAGAATATGTTCCAGTCGCTTTTTGTAACCGCAGAACGACCAAAGATGGGTTTGCTGGTTTCAGTAATTTCGGGTGTGCTGAACATTATTCTCGACATAGTTTTCATCTTGTTGTTCGACTGGGGACTGATGGGGGCGGCCTTTGCTACGGTATTGTCGCAGGTGGTCGGCGGCGTGATTCCCCTGTTTTATTTTGCGTTTCCCAATACATCTCTGCTTCGTATTGTTAAGCCGCTTTTCGACTTTAAGGCATTGTGGCAGACAACACTCAACGGGATGAGCGAATTTTTCTCAACCGTGTCGATGACGGTAGTTTCTGCACTTTACAACTATCAGCTTATGAAGTATATAGGCGAGGATGGCGTGGCTGCTTACGGAGTTATAATGTACATTACATTCATATTCTTCACGCTATTTATTGGTTTCAGTATGGGTTCTGCACCGATTGTCAGTTACAACTATGGTGCGCGTAACGATGCGGAGTTGAAGAATGTGTTCCTTAAAAGTGTGCATATTGTTGCATTGATAAGTGCCGGACTTGTTATTGTCACGCAATTTTTGGCAAGACCATTGGCTTTGCTTTTTGCAGGTTACGATTCCGATTTGCTGGAACTTACCACCAAGGCTTTTCGCATTTATAGCATTTCGTTCCTATTGGCAGGTTTCAACGGTTATGTCTCATCGTTTTTCACGGCTCTCAACAATGGGGTGGTTTCGGCGGTGTTGGCAACAGCCCGTACTCTCGTGTTCGAAACTTTTGCCGTGCTTGTTCTGCCGCTGATTTTCGGTTTGGACGGCATCTGGTTCTCGGTTATTTTGGCAGAAATAATGGCTTTGGTCTTAACGCTGATATTCGTTGTGAAGATGAGAGAAAAATATCGGTATTATTGATTGCTTACTAAAAAAGCCACCCTTTCGAGTGGCTTTTTCTTATCAGTTGCGACTGAGATTAATATTCAGCCAAAACTTCCTTTACCTTTTCAGGTGTCATACGACCATAGGTCTTGCCGCCGATGCTCATAACTGGAGCCAAACCGCAAGCACCTACGCAACGGAGGCAGTTCAATGAGAACTTTCCGTCAGGAGTTACCTGGCCAACTTCAATCTTGAGTTCGTTCTTCAATGCATCGAGAACCTTTTCAGCACCTCTTACATAGCAAGCAGTACCAAGGCATACATTGATTGGATGTTCGCCCTTAGGAGTCATAGTGAAGAAGCTGTAGAAGCTAACAACACCATAAACCTTTGCTACTGGAATATGCAGGCATTCTGCAACATATTCCTGTACTTCAGCTGGCAAATATCCGAAATGACCCTGAGTCTTGTGGAGAACATTGATCAATTCTCCCTCTTTGTTACCGAAGGATTCACATATTTCCTTGATAACCTTCATATTGCATTCTGACAATTTTATTGTAGCCATATCTTTTTCCTTTGTTTAAATTTAACCTTCAATTTCTACCTTAGTTGATCTGTCGATGTAGTGGGTATGCAGCTGTTCGTGTGACAGATGTCCGCATGGTTCACCATAGTATTCCTTGTAGATTGCTATGATGTCCGGATTTTCGTGTGACTTACGAATCGGCTTGCCAGCATCTTCGCGGTAAGTAGCTTCCATACGCTTGCGTATGATGTCGCTGTTACCATGGTGGTAAGGCTGACCTGCGCCACCGATACATCCGCCTGGGCATGCCATAACTTCGATGAAGTGGAAGCCTCTTGGGTTGCCGTTGCGAACTTCTTCCATCATTGCGCGTGCATTCGAAAGAGTGTGGCATACAGCTACCTTAACTGGCAATCCGTCGAAATCAACTGTAGCGGTCTTAACGCCGTCCAATCCACGAACTTCTTCGAAGTCGATTCTTGGAAGGGTCTTCTTTGTGTGTACTTCGTAAGCTGTACGGAGAGCTGCCTCCATAACACCACCTGTTGCACCGAAGATAACTGCAGCACCTGTCGATTCGCCGAGCGGGCTGTCGAAGTCTTCTTCTGGAAGCTGGCTGAGGTCGATGTTGAACTGCTTGATGAGGTGAGCAAGTTCGCGGGTCGAGATAGAGAAGTTAACGTCTGGATCGCCGTTTACCTTGAATTCATCGCGTGCAACTTCGCTCTTCTTAGCCAAGCAAGGCATTACAGAAACTACTACCATGTCTTCGCGCTTAACACCAATCTTCTTTGCGAAGAAGTTCTTAGCTACAGGACCGAACATCTGTTGCGGTGACTTAGCTGTTGAGAGGTTGTCGAGAAGATCCGGGAAGTTCTTTTCCATGAACATGATCCATGCTGGGCAGCATGATGTGAACTGAGGCATTGCAACCTTTTCACCGTTGAGAACCTTAGCAACCCTGTGGAGAAGTTCTGTACCTTCTTCCATGATTGTGAGGTCGGCACTCCAGTCGGTATCGAATACATAGTCGAAACCGATGCGGCGGAGAGCAGCTGCCATCTTGCCGGTTACGATAGTACCTGGTTCCAAACCAAATTCTTCACCGAGAGCAACACGAACTGCAGGAGCTGTCTGAACAACTACTGTCTTAGTCGGGTCGGCGAGAGCCTTCATAACGTCGCTTACATTGTCAACCAATGTCAAAGCGCCAACTGGGCATACCTGAACGCACTGACCGCAGTTTACGCACGAAGTAGTTCCGAGGTCGCTTTCGAATGCTGGTGATACAACTGCCGGGAAACCACGGTTGATAGCTGACAAAGCACCAACGCTCTGGATCTGGTTACACATAGTTTCGCAACGACGGCACATAACGCACTTGTCCATATCGCGGTAAACCGACTTGGTAGTGTCCTTGCGGTAAGTTGACTGTTCGCCCTTGAACGGGATTTCGCGGATGCCAAGCTTTGTTGCCAATGCCTGGAGTTCGCAGTCGCCCGACTTAGCGCACTGCAAGCAGTCATTCGGGTGGTCGGAGAGGATAAGTTCAACGACGGTCTTGCGAGCGTTGATAACGCGTGCATTGTGAGTGTGAACAACCATTCCTTCCATACATTCGGTAACGCATGCTGGAGCAAGGTTTCTTCTTCCTTCAACTTCTACGACGCAAACACGGCATCCACCCGGTTTGTTTTCAAAATTCATTCCTGCAAGTTCAAAGTAGCACAATGTAGGAATATCGATGCCATTCTGACGAGCTGCCTTCAATATGGTGGTTCCAGCTTCGACTTCAATCGGCCTATTATCTATTGTTAATTTTACCATTTCTAAATTGTTTTTACGGTTTGAATCTTAATTACTTAACTGATATAGCACCAAACTTACACTTTTCGATGCAGGTACCACACTTAATACACTTTTCTTGATCGATTGCCATTGAAGCCAACTTGTGATCCTTTGCAATGTAATCGGTTCTTGTGATTGCATTTACTGGACAAGCCTTAGCACAAGCTCCGCAGCCTATACAAGCTTCCTTGTCGATGACATACTGCTTGAGAGCCCTGCACTGACCTGCGCGGCACTTCTTTTCTGTAACGTGTTCTACATATTCGTCCCAGAAGTTGTTCAATGTTGACAATACTGGGTTTGGTGAAGTCTGACCTAAACCGCACAAAGCAGAATCCTTGATTACCATTGCGAGGTTCTTCAGCTTTTCGAGGTCTTCCATTGTGCCCTTGCCTTCGGTAATCTTGGTGAGGATTTCGAGCATACGCTTGTTACCTACGCGGCATGGAGTACACTTACCGCAAGATTCTTCGCAGGTGAATTCGAGGAAGAACTTAGCGATAGAAACCATACAGTCGTCTTCGTCCATAACGATCATACCGCCCGAACCCATCATTGAGCCAGCAGCTACGAGGTTATCGAAATCAACTGGAGTGTCGAGGTGCTTTTCTGTCAAGCAGCCACCCGAAGGACCACCAGTCTGTACAGCTTTGAATTTCTTTCCGTTCTTGATACCACCACCGATTTCGTAGATGATTTCGCGAAGGGTGATACCCATAGGAACTTCGATAAGACCTACGTTGTTGATCTTTCCTGCCAAAGCGAATACCTTGGTACCCTTTGACTTTTCGGTTCCGATTGATGCGAACCATTCCCATCCGCGGTTGAAGATAACTGGGATGTTAGCGAAAGTTTCAACATTGTTTACGTTGGTCGGGAGTTCCATATAACCAGCCTGTGCTGGGAAAGGTGGCTTGAATGTAGGTTCGCCACGCTTACCTTCCATCGAGTGGATAAGAGCGGTTTCCTCACCGCAAACGAATGCGCCGGCACCGTAGCGGAGTTCGATTTCGAAATCGAAGCCTGTTCCCATGATGTCCTTGCCCAAAAGACCGTATTCTTCTGCCTGCTTGATAGCAACCTGGAGTCTGTGGATTGCCAATGGGTATTCAGCACGGATGTAGATCAAACCTTTGGTTGCGCCGATGCAGTAACCGCAGATTGCCATAGCTTCAAGAATTGAGTGCGGGTCACCTTCGAGGACGCTTCTGTCCATGAATGCTCCCGGGTCACCTTCGTCGGCGTTGCAGGTAACGTACTTCTGTACACCTGGACGGCTCTTTGAAGCGATTTCCCACTTAACACCAGTCGGGAAGCCTGCGCCACCACGACCGCGGAGTCCTGATTTCTTTACTACGTCGATAGCCTCTGCTGGAGTCATTTCGGTAAGAACCTTACCCAAAGCAGCATAACCTTCGCGAGCGATGCATTCGTCGATGTTTTCAGGATCGATGAAACCGCAGTTACGCAAAGCGATACGGATCTGCTTCTTGTAGAATTCCATGTGCTTCGAGTCGCTTACATGTTCCTGGTTGTCAGGATCTGTGTAGAGTAAGCGAGTTACTTTTCTACCTTTAATAATATGTTCTTCGATGATTTCCTTTGCATCTTCAGGAGTTACCTGAGTGTAGAAAGTGTTGTCCGGAATAACCTTTACGATCGGGCCTTTTTCGCAGAAACCGAAGCAGCCTGTCGGAACAACCTTTGCAAATTCTTTCAAACCGTGAGATTCGAGCTCCTTGTCGAGCTGAGCCATAATTTCATGGCTTCTGGATGCGGAACAGCCAGTACCGCCGCATACCAAGAGGTGCATTTTGTATTGTGCCATTAGTTCTAATCCTCCTTATTTAGATTGATCTGTAGTTAGCAGGAAGAATTCCTTCGATCAATTCTCCGTTCTTAATATACTTTTCAATGATTTCGTCGGCTTTCTTTACGTCAACGTAACCGAAAACCACCGGGTCGCTACCTGGGCGAGTTACTTCGATTGTAGGTTCTGCGTGGCAGTAGCCCATATCGCCAACCTGAATTACCAAAGCCTTAACGCCTCTCTTGTCGAGTTCTTCCATGAGGTAGTTCATGATTTCCTTTGCACCTGCTGCGATGCCGCTGGTAGCCATACCTACCTTAATCTGAACGATAGCGTCGGGAGAATTGCTGTTTTCCCTGAGCTGCATTTTGCCTTGCATGTCTTCCTTAATCTTCCTAAGTTCTGCAAGATTCTTGATTTTATTCATACTTATCCTCCAAAGTTAATTTTGAAATATTTGTATTACATTTATTTAACTAGTTTCTAACCTAAAAAATTGAAAGTCCAAAGTTAATTTATTTAGTGTTTCGGCGAGCGAATTTTTGCCCCAACTTTTGAAAACGGACTAATTTGTAAATATTCTAAATAAGAAGGTTGTTGCTATTTGTTGCAATATGTTTATATACAAACGTTTATGTTGATTTTTGTGTGGCTATTCCATTCTAAATAAATGTTATTAAACATATAGGTATGGGGGAGGGAAAAGAGAAAAATTTCCCTAAAATTTTCGGAAAAATAGGATTTATTTTTTACAGTAGATAAATGGTATTTTCTGGACTTTTATGTGCATTCTCGATAATAAAAAAAGAAGCCCCGAATTTAATCGGGAGCTTCTGTATATTTCAATCTACAATCTAAAATCGTAAATCGTCAATCGTAAATCAACTAGATCGTCATACCGCCGTCAACGCTCAAGGTTGCACCGTTGATGTATGCAGCCTCTTCGCTGGCGAGGAACAAGTATGCCGAAGCAATTTCTTCGGGCTGTCCGAGACGTCCTACCGGAACCTTTGCTCTCATGCCGTCAAGTACATTTTCGGGCATCTTGGCAACCATGTCGGTTTCGATGAAACCAGGAGCAACTGCGTTTACAGTAATGCCCTTCTTGCCGAGTTCACGAGCCAAAGTCTTGGTCATACCGATAAGACCAGCCTTTGTTGCTACATAGTTGGTCTGTCCGAAGTTGCCGTACAATGCAACAACCGACGATGCGTTTACGATACGGCCGTAGCCCTTTTCGAGCATGTAAGGAGTGATAGCCTTGATGCAGTAGAAGCTTCCGCTGAGGTTGATGTCGATAACCTGCTGCCACTGTTCGATAGTCATCTTCTTCAAGGTGCTGTCGTTGGTGATACCTGCGTTGTTGATGAGGATATCAATCTTTCCGTACTTGTCGTTAACTCTCTTTGCTGCTTCGCAAACTGCCTCGTAGTTGCTCGAGTCGATAGCATCGAATTCAGCCTCAAGGCCCATTCCCTTCATCTTTTCGATGAAAGCGTTGCCTCTTTCTGCGTTACGAGCCCAAAGAATAACCTTTGCGCCTTCCTGTGCGAATCTGATGGCGGTAGCTGCGCCAATACCAGCGGTTCCGCCAGTGATGATAGCTACTCTATTTTCCAATCTTTTCATTGTGTTAATTTTTTAAAACCTTTCTGCATTTAATAATTTTGCTGTTCCAGCTATTGCGACCTTTCCGTCGGCATCTTGAAGGGTGCACTTGATTGTTCCGCGGTGCTTGACCTCGTCGAGTTCAACAACTTCGAACACTGCATTGTAGTCCTGCTCTACAAATACCGGTGACATGAATTTCATTTCCTGGTACAGGTAGATAGTGCCTTCGCCCGGCCACTGTGTTCCGAAAACCTTCGAGAACACTGCACCAGCGAAGAATCCGTGTACAATGCAACGCCCGAATATGCTCTTCGAAGCATACTCGGGGTTGATGTGTATGGGGTTGTTGTCGCCGCTAATCTGAGCGAAAGTGTCAACATTAGCCTGCGTGTACCTTACCTTTTCGGTGTAGGTGTCGCCCAATTTTATCTTGCTCATAGTCAACTTGTTTAGAAAACCATTGGCTTGAGGTTCGGGTCGATGATGAGGGTAGCCTCGGTTGCTGCCTGGATAGCTGCAACTGCGGTATCCTTGTCGCCGAATTCGGTGTTGTATTCCTTCAGTACGATACCCTTGTCGGTAACTTCCATTACGCCCATTTCGGTAACGATGAGGTTAACCTGCTTTGCAGCTGTGAGCGGGAGGTTGCACTTGTGCAATATCTTGAAGTTGCCCTTCTGGGTGTGTTCCATAGCAACGATAACGCGCTTAGCACCAACAACGAGGTCCATTGCGCCGCCCATACCCGGGGTAAGCTTGCCAGGAATCATCCAGTTTGCAAGGTTTCCTTCTTCGTCAACCTGCATAGCGCCGAGGATGGTAGCATCCACATGTCCGCCACGGATGATTTCGAACGAATGAGCCGAGCTGAATGTTGCTCCGTCGGGAAGTACGGAAGCGTATCCGCCGCCAGCATCGATTATATGTTCATCCTGTTCGCCTTCAGCGGGTTTCGGTCCCATTCCGAGGATACCGTTCTCGCTCTGGAGGTACAATTTTACGCCTTTTGGCAGATAGTTCGGAACCATTGTCGGCAATCCGATACCCAAATTGACAACATCGCCGTCGTGGAGTTCGAGAGCCACTCTCTTTGCGATAGTTTCTCTAATTTGATTTTTATCCATCATACGTAATCTTTTTTAGTTAATTATCTGTTTTCCAGTTCGAATTTCAGTCTTTCGGTGAGCAGAGGGATAATCTTGTAGAGGTCGCCTACAATACCGAGGTCTGCTACTTTAAATATAGGTGCAAACTTGTCCTTGTTGATTGCAATGATGAATTCCGACTCTTCCATACCTGCAAGGTGCTGGATTGCGCCCGAAATACCGTTTGCAATGTAGAGGTTAGGACGAACGGTCTTACCAGTCTGGCCAACCTGACGGTCGTGAGGCATAACGCCTGCGTCAACCATTGCTCTCGACGATGAAACTTCGCCGTGAAGAACTTCTGCCAACTTGCCGAGCATTTCGAAACCTTCCTTCTTTCCAACGCCACGACCACCCGAAACAAGAATCTTTGCGTCTGCAATATCAACCTTGTTCGAGGTAACCTTTACATTTTCAAGAAGTTTTACTTTAAACTTCGATTTGTCGAAATTAATCTTTACGTTCTCAACTTCGCCCTTTCTCGAGGTGTCCTTTGCCATTTTCTGCATAACGCCCGGACGAACGGTTGACATCTGTGGACGGTGATTTGTACACATGATGGTAGCCATGATGTTTCCGCCGAAAGCAGGACGTGTCATCATAAGTTCCTTGGTATCTTCCGAAATTTCGAGCTTTGTGCAGTCTGCTGTAAGACCAGTGGTTATACGAGCCGACAGACGTGGACCGAGGTCACGGCCGATTGTAGTTGCGCCAATGAGGAAGATACTTGGCTTGTAGTCGTGGATTATCTGGGTGATGGCCTGAGTGTAAGGCTCGGTGATATAGTCCTTCAAGCATTCATCTTCAGCGAGCAGTACATGGTCTGCACCGTAAGCGATGAGTTCCTGAGCCTTATCGGCGATGTTGTGTCCCAAGAGGACTGCGTAAACCTTCTCGTTGAGTGCTCCAGCCAAGTCGTGAGCCTTGCCCAACAGTTCCAATGCAACCTTCTGTATTACGTTGTCGCGCTGTTCGATGAAAACGTAAACGTTTTTATATTCTGATTTATCCATATTGGTATCCTATTAAATGATGAATTTTTCTTTTAATTTGCTAATGATGAGGTCAACGGCTTCTTCAGGGCTAACTTCGTAGGTTTCGCCGGCTGGCTTCAAAGCCTTTGTGAACGACTTGAATACTCTTGTCGGAGAACCCTTCAGACCGAGGAGGTTTTCATCTGTTCCGGTCTTGTCGGCGTTCCAGATTTCAACTTCGCGGTTGTAAGCCTCAACGATTCCGTTTACTGTCATGTACCTTGCCTTGTTGGCAGTTGCAAGAACTGTGAATACGCATGGCATTTCGGTTTCGAGAATCTGGTAACCTTCTTCGGTTGACTTCTTTACGCGGCACTTCTTTCCATCGACTTCAAGGTCGAGGAGGTACGAAACCTGCGGAAGTCCGAGGTGTTCTGCAATCTGCGGACCAACCTGAGCGGTATCACCGTCGATAGCCTGACGACCAGCAAGGATGAGGTCGAAGTCGATCTGGCGGAGAGCACCAGCGATAGCCCTTGATGTAGCGAGGGTATCGGCACCACCGAGCTTGCGGTCGGTGAGGAGGATGGCGCGGTCAACGCCCATTGCCAAGGCTTCGCGCAAAGCTGCATCAGCCTGCGGAAGACCCATTGTGAGGACGGTTACAGTTGCGTTGTACTTGTCTTTCAACTGGAGAGCCAATTCGAGAGCTCCCTTGTCGTCGGGATTTATAATGCTGGGGATACCTTCGCGGATAAGTGTTCCGGTTTTCGGGTCAAGTTTTACCTCGGTGGTATCCGGTACTTGCTTTATACAAACTACTATATTCATTTTCTTGATTTTAATGTTAGTGAAAAATTATTTTAACAGCTTACCAGAAATAACCATTCTCTGAACTTCCGAAGTTCCTTCGTAGATTTCGGTAATCTTTGCGTCTGTCATCATTCTTTCAACAGGATATTCGCGAGTGTATCCGTAACCGCCGTGGAACTGAACAGCCTTGGTTGTCATTTCCATTGCAGTTTCTGCTGCGAACAACTTAGCCATTGCTGCGTCTGCCGAGAACGGAACGTGCTTGTCCTTCTTGTCGGCTGCGCTGTAAACGAGCAGTCTTGCTGCTTCGATTCTGGTTTCGAGGTCAGCGAGCTGGAACTGTGTGTTCTGGAACTGAGAAATCGACTTTCCGAACTGCTTGCGTTCCTTTGTGTACTTAACAGTTTCGTCCATTGCGCCCTGAGCAATACCGAGAGCCTGCGAAGCAACACCGATACGGCCGCCGTCGAGGGTGGTCATAGCAACCTTGAAGCCCTTGCCGAGTTCGCCGAGCTGGTTTTCCTTAGGAACAATGCAGTTTTCGAAAATAAGTTCGCAAGTTGACGAACCGCGGATACCCATCTTCTTTTCCTTCTTGCCGATCGAGAATCCAGGGAAGCCCTTTTCAACTATGAAAGCCGAAATGCCCTTTGTTCCCAACGACTTGTCGGTCATTGCGATTACGATGTAAACATCTGCGTTGCCTGCGTTGGTGATGAAAATCTTGGTTCCGTTGAGAACCCAGTGGTCACCGTCGAGGACTGCAGTGGTCTGCTGACCTGATGCATCTGTACCAGCGTTAGGCTCGGTAAGACCGAAAGCGCCAATCCACTGACCGCTTGCGAGTTTTGGCAAGTACTTCATCTTCTGCTCTTCGGTTCCGTATTCGAGGATAGGACCAATGCAAAGTGATGTGTGAGCCGAAACCACGATACCAGTTGTAGCGCAGCATCTCGAAAGCTCTTCGACAGCCATTGCGTAGAGTTTGTAATTACCACCGGCTCCACCGTACTGTGTCGGTACCGGAATTCCCATAATTCCTAATTTTCCCATCTTCTCGACGGTTTCAATCGGAAATCTTTCTTCTTCGTCTATTTCTGCAGCCAAAGGTTTTACTTCGTTTTCTGCAAAACTTCTAATCATCTGCTGAAATAATACTTCTGTTTTTGATAATCCAAAGTCCATAATTATCTTTTGTTTATTAATTTTACGTTAATAAATTTTAATTTTTTAAACGGTCGTAAAGATATAATTTATTTTTGAAAATGAGGCATACTTATATTAAATATTTTTATGCACAATGTTAATTTGCTGAAAATAAATGGATAATTGGTAATTCGGCTGTCGGAGGCGCAGTAAGTCTGGACTATAGTTCCCGTAGATTTCGTTTGAGTTGCAAGTGCGCTTATAAGTTGCCATATCTATGTTATTTTGTTGAGTTATGGCAATTTTTAATTACTTATAAATTGCCATAACTATGTATATATATTGAGATGTGGTAACTTTTGTTATTTTATAAGTTGCCATAAGTTGGTTATTATTGTTATTTATGGCAAGTTTAGGATGTCCGTGGATGTCCGTCTGGATTGCAAATCCAGACGGTGGGAATATAAGGATTTGTAATACTAATTTATTTGATATTCATTTTGTTAGTGCAATATAGTTTTTGAGTTTTGGCTTTAGTGGACATCAATTTCTATTCCATCGGTTTTAAAATGTCCTTCATTGAAAACGCGGTATCCGGATTCGTATTGCATCCCCTCTTCTTTATGTATTGGAATCACGCCAATTGAAGGACTGACGGTTTTGCAGACTTCATAAAGTGTAGCGACATCGGCATGACCGCTTGTATGGAACCCATCCTTCACTCCATCATATATGCGATTTTCAAAGAGTTTGCGAATTGCAATGACATTTTCGTTGGAATAATCTTTATTTTCTTTGGCATATCCATCCCACATTGAGTATATAAGCCATGGCGATTCGTCATTAAACACCTGCATCATGTCCGTTATGTTCCACAAACTGTTCATCCGTACTGGCATTAAGAAGCCTTTGTCTCTAAGGTAATTGGTTATCTTTTCTATTCGATAGGGTTTATATCCTCGCAAATCAAAGACTTGGTCGAAGTTGTATAGTGGACTCTTTTTGCCGCTGTATTCAGAAAATACATTCAAGACTTTATGTTGGTAATCATCCGTAAGGAATATTCTTCCAGTTGCTTTACATGCTTCGTGAAACGAGGCAAGACGGTCTATGTCGGTTGAGGAACATAGGGCAAATGTGTATTTATGGTCACGAAGCGCCTTAATGGTGTTTTGCTTAATCTGGCCTTCCGTAACTACTTGCTCTTGTTTGCGTCCAAGCATTGTTCCTTCGGTGATAAGTAGATCGACCTTACCTACAAATTTCTCCAAAGTCGGAAACAATCCCTTGCCGAGATATCCATGGAAGCGGAAATCTCCAGTGTGAAGAATCTTTTTTTTCTCGCATTTAATTAGAAACATATAGGCATCAAAGGCAGAATGGCTTACAAAGTAGGGCGTTATGGTAATAATATTATTCCCCACCTTAATGCGTTCTCTTTCCTTAAATGGAATCATTCGGTCTGTGGCTGCCAATTCATTGCTGAAGTCTTGATGAGCGTTTAATGCTTCGTATTTGCATCGCATTACATCAATGGCTCCAGCACCCATAAATTGCTTGACATTAGAGGGAATAAGATGGTGTAGTCCGACATGATCGCCGTGATAGTGTGAATAGAATATTGCATCAGCATCGGCGGTCATTCCTTCGATATCCTCTGCTTTCAGTTCTTTTTTCTTTGAACCTGGCAGATTGCTGCCAAAGTCGATAAAGATTTTGGCATTTTCAGTCGCTATTTCTGTGATACAACCGCCAATCTGATTGGCACCGCGATGGATGGTGATTTTCATAGTTCAACTTCTTTCATGGAATAATTAATTCTACAATATTTTAGTCGAGCGGAGTCATTAATAAAATCAAGCAAGGATGGATTTATTAAAGGGTGTCTTGTATCAGAAAGTAAAACAGCATTTATATTTTGTATGTTTCCATTTCGATATGACTTATAGAAGTCACCAAAGTTTCTGTAGTTATTCATTATTGTGTTTTTACATTTAGCGTCATATTGATATTGAATTCTATGAGAAAGAATATCTTGGATGACATTTGTATAGAACATTAGTTCTGATATTATACCCAATATATCGTTGCCTGGTTTCTTTAGTTCAAAGATATATAGATCGTTATTTTTAATTGCCCATATATCTATAGCGCTTTTCCCTCCAGTTGTGTAGTGAGTGTCTCTACTGACTTTATCGTAGAAAATTCCTACAGGGAACTGATGGTTCATTACATCATAATTTTTATTATATTTCTCAACATATTTGCACTCAATCCAACCTTCGCTTCCTACAGTATGTTTTTCTGTTTTACTAGCACCGCCATTGGGGAAGTTGCATACAAGTATAGATGGTATTTGAGGTATTGGCTTTTTTGAAATTGCCCATTCAAAAGTTTGAGTAAATTTTGAAAGGCGGTACACAAACCTATTGAAGTGAAGATTATTGTTGTTGCTTGGCAAATCATCCCAATCAATGGTAACAGTTTTTATTATATCGTCCAAATAAAACCTTAATACAATAGCCCAGCTTTCAAAAGCACTTTCATTGTCTTGCATATTGGCCTTTAATCCTTTATTAGAAAGGGTTATGACTAGATTTTTCTTTTGTTTTTCTAATTTGTAGGTATAGCCTTGTGGTAAGTCAGAAATTTTGGTTTTTTGTTTTAACAAATCTGTCAAGATTTTAAAGTCATCAGTTCTGTTTTTCATGTTTTATTTGTTTTTATAAGTTCTCTTATTTATGTTTTATTAGAAATTTGATAAGTCAATTTTCTCAACTTCATGTCTGTAGCACCATAATTTGCCATCTGCCCAGTGCTGAATATTTAATTCTTTGCCTTGTTGTTCTGCTATTGCTTTTAGTTGGGTTGCAACCGATTGCGAGACGAATATCACATACTCGTCACTTATCCATTCGCCATTGTCATTGCGAATCAGGTGCCACTGTCTGTTTTGTTCTTCGGTTTCCATTATGCATATTCAGGTTTTGGTACATCTATGTTTACTTCTTCCGTTTCATCTCCACCTCCGAGAGTTGGAACAGCCAACCGTACTTCATTGTCTCTCATCGTATTGTCAATAAGAAGAGTTAACGGGTAAATAGCTTTGTTTTCGTTAATTATAGGGTAGCCATATTTGTCAAACTCGGTCATGTATGCGGAATCTATACCATAAACAATAATTTTTTTACTGTGTTTGTCAATCTCATGATTGATACGCGGGTCTTCTTCGGCATCGAAAGACTTCCCTTGCGTCAATTCCATCCCGTACATAAGAAAAGATGCTGCGTCGCACGACCGTTCAAGTAGCATCATCGTTCTGGAATTGCTATAGAAATTCAGTGCATATTCACAGGAGTGCCGTGCATGGAAATCTCTTTCGAAATCGCGTACATGTTCACGAAATGGAAGCCCATCTTTGAGACTGCGACCTTTTTCGTCATAGTCTGAATGGTTGAAATGGTATATTTCGCTAATTTCTTGTTCCATAGAATATATTTGTCGATTTGCAAATATAACTATTTCTTACAATTATCGAGATACTTTCTGAAGAAAAACGATGCATTTTTTTTTATGTAATATAAATTGCCATAACTATGTATTTATATTGAGATATGGCAACTTTTATTATTTTATAAGTTGCCATAAGTCGGTAATTATTGTTATTTATGGCAAGTTATATTTTGTTATATTTTGCCATAACTGAACAAAATTTTCATTTGTGGATACTTTATAAATAATAATTATTACCTTTGCATCGTATTTCAAAAATGTCATCCGATGAAGAAAATAATTGCAAGAGATAAGGAAATCAGTAGGTTGGAAGAACTTTACAATTCTAAGCGACCGGAATTTGTCATTGTTTACGGACGCAGACGAATAGGGAAGACCTATCTTGTGAACCAGGTATTCGAAAAACGGTTTACTTTTTCGTTTGTTGGAGCGAAAAAAGAGTCGCAGAAAGTTCAATTGAAGCGTTTCGCTGCTCAATTGCAAAGGTATGGAAGTTCCACCTTCACGCCGGCACTCGAAACTTGGGAAGATGCCTTCGACGAGTTGCGGCGCCTAATCGAAAGCAAGCCGAAAAAACAGCGCAAGGTAATATTTCTTGACGAAATGCCATGGATTGACACTCCGCGAAGCCGTTTTTTGTCGGCATTGGAATATTTTTGGAATGCGTGGGCTGCGCAACGTAGCGACATTATGTTTATAGCTTGCGGCTCTGCCACTTCGTGGATGGTAAACCGCATTCTGCGGAATAGGGGCGGACTGCACAACCGCTTTACGGCGCAGATATATCTGCGTCCGTTCAATCTTAACGAGAGCGAGGAATTCCTGCATTCTTCGGGTTGCAACTGGGACAGATACACCATACTTCAGTGCTATATGACATTTGGAGGCGTACCTTATTATTTGAGTCAGTTGAATTCGAAGGAAAGTCTTGCGCAGAACATCGATAGGCTGTTCTTTGCGAAAAATGCGCCTATGAAACTCGAATTCGATGAACTTTTCAGCGCGTTGTTTCCTCACGCCGACAAATATGTGGATGTTATGAAGGCCTTGTCGCAGAAGCGTGGTGGCATGATGAGGTCGGAAATTATCGCAAGCACAGGAATTTCGGGCGGCGGACTTTCAAAAATCCTTGACAATCTGGAACGCTGCGACTTCATAACCATATATTCGCGCTATAAAAGTTCTGTCAGAAATTCGCTTTACCGTATTTGCGACCCATATACCTTGTTTTATTTCAAGTTTGTGCATTCTGGCAACCGAAAAGATGTCCATTTCTGGTCGAACAACTTGACTTCGCAGTCGGTGGTCGCATGGCAGGGTTTCAGTTTCGAGACTATATGCATCGAGCATCTTGACCAGATAAAGAGAAAACTTGGAATCAGCGGTATCGGCACAAACTCGTGTACTTGGCGCAAGGTCGGCACAAAGGACGAGCAGGGAACGCAAATCGACCTTCTCATCGAGCGTGCCGATAGGGTCATCAATATTTGCGAGATGAAATTTTCCGATTCTGCATACAATATCACGAAGGATTACGAGAACAAACTGCGGACAAAACTTTCAGTTTTCCGCGATGAAACACGCACTACAAAATCAATTCTGTTGACGATGGTTACAACCTACGGAATTACTATGGGCATCTATTCTGGAATTGTTACTAACGAAGTGTGTATGAACGATTTGTTTGAAAAAGCTTATTAAAATTCATTGCTATTTTATTGCATTATAAGTTGCCATATCTATATTATTTTAGTGAGTTATGGCAACTTTTGATTATTTAAAAGTTGCCATAAGTGTGTGTTGTTGTGTGTTGTGGCAACTTAAAAACCATCGTTGATAAGAAAGAAGCTGGATTAAAAGTTATTGGTGTCACTATATTGTCATTCCGGAAAGTAGAACGAACAGCAAAAGGAACGTTGCTTGTGAGTTCACTTATTCGGAATCTGTTGACGGATAATCATCTAACAGATTACGGATAGCAGTCTTCACAACGCTCCCCGTGCCGTATCGCGTGTTACGACTAGCTTCCGAAATGACAGGTTTCCTTTGTTGATTGATACATAAGTGCTTGATAATATTATAGATATGAACGATGCATAAATTTTAGCAGACGGAAATATTAAAACTAGATTTTATATATTTGCATTTTCAAACATTATTACTGATTTTGGCAAACAAAACTATATGGCTTTCATTTCTTCTATAAATAACAAATCCTTGGTTGGAATTGCCTGGCATATTGCTAGTTGTCTGTTGCTTGCAATGACAATAAATCTCTCATCGTGCGCTCAGCAACCTGCGCAAGAATCCACACAAGAACCCATGCAAGAAACAGCGCAGGAACCAATGCAAGAACCTGCGCAGGCAACAGAAATGAATACTCCACCTAAAATTGTAGGTATTGTTGACGGTTGCAAATCGCACAAGGATTACGAGGAATGGCTGGCAGAATACGGAGTGGATTATAAGATTGTTACTTCTCCTGTCGAAGCGGATAGTTGTGCCTTAATACTTTTCTGCGGTGGCCCTGACTTGGGAATAGCACCCGAGCGCGACAAGTTGGATTCGCTGGTTTTTAATGAATGTAAGAGCAAAAATATTCCGATTTTTGGGATATGCCGTGGGATGCAGATAGTTTGCCATTTTATGGGTTCGGAATTGATTGAAGATTTGGGCGAATTGAATCAAAAGCACCAAAAGACATCAGATTGGAAAAGTCGATTCCATACTTTGATATTGAGCAATGGCGAGCAGTGGCGTGTAAATTCGCGGCATCATCAGGCGGTAAAGGAGGTCCCGTTTGAGTGTTCGCTTACTGGTAAATCGCCCGAAGGCATCTGGGAACTTCTTGTCGCTGCCGATAGCAGTATGATGCTTGTGCAATGCCATCCTGAAAGGTCGGAAATGCGTGGAACTGAAGTTGAGCAGGCGAGTATCAATTACATTAAAAACAAGTTGGAATAATTAGTCGAAAAAACGACTTATGGCAACTTTTGTGCATTTATAAGTTGCCATATCTCTGTATGTCTGTAGAGTTGTGGCAACTTATAGCATTGTAAAATGGTTGTAGTTTGTTGATTCGACATCCCGACTTTTCGCCTTTTAGCCTGTCAGCCTTTTTGCCTGCAAGCCTTCCTTACCAATTCTTTTCCAGAGGTCGTTTTTGTGCCTGCTGCGCTTTCTGAACCTTATCCTGGGTTTCTTTTTCCTTCTGGCTTAGCGATTCCAAGTAGCGTTCCATTTCTTCGCGCGACATATTCTGGTCGTTCTGCTGCTGTTGCTGCTGCTGGTCTTGCTTGTCCTGATTATCCTTGTTCTGGTCTTGGTTCTGTTGTTGCTGGTCCTTATTCTGGTCCTGGTTTTGTTGCTGCTGCTGGTTGTCGCCGTTCTGCTGCTGATTTTGCTGCTGTTGCTGCATAATCTTGGTGGCGACTGCCATATTGTGACGGCTGCGGTCGTGGGTGGGGTCGAGCTTCAGGGCGTTGCGGTACGACTCTACGCTTTCCTTGTACTTGTTGGCTTGCATATAGGTGTTGCCAAGGTTGTAGTATGCTTCTGCCTTTTGCTTGTCTGTAAGGTCGGTGCGCAGATATTCGTTGTAGGCGTTTACCGACTTCTCGAACTGGTCGTTGCGGTAGTTGGCTGCGCCTGAATTGCCATATACGCTGACCTCGGCAGGATTGGTTTTCAAAGCCTTGTCATACTGGTCGGCGGCCTTGCCGAAGTTGCCTTCCTCGTATGCCTTGTTGCCCTTGCGGATGAGCGAACGCTCTTCCTGGGCAAAGGAAGTGGATGCGGCTAATATAAGTACTGCGATTATTGCGATTGTAGTTTTCATTGGTTTTGTCCTTTCTTTGAGACGCTAGACGTCTTTACATCTCTGACTTGTTTTCGTTTTCTTCTTTTTTGAACAACTTTATCTTGCTTAAAATCGAGTTCTTGCGTTCGAGCAGGAATACCTCGAGAACAAGCAGTATCAGTGCTGCAAATACAAAGTACTGGAACCTTTCATCGTACTCGGAATATATCTGCTTGGTGGTTTCGCTCTGCTGCAGCGAGTTGAGTTCGTTCAGGATGGCATCAGATGAACTCGAACTATTTGTTGCGCGGACATATATGCCGCCGGTAATCTTTGCAATTTCGACAAGCGACTGCTCATCGAGTTTTGTCATGACGGTGTTGCCGTCGCGGTCCTTCATATAGCCGCTGCCGTTCTTGTTGGGAATCGGCACTCCGCTTGGCGAACCGAAGCCTACTGTCATTACTATGATTCCTTGTTCCTTGAGCGATTTTGCAACCTCTATGGCGTCTTCCTCGTGGTTTTCGCCATCTGTCATAAGGATGATGACCTTCGATGCGTCGTCGCTGCTGGAGAACGAGCGTGCGGCGAGCGTCATTGCCTTGGCTATGTCGGTTCCCTGCACCGAAATGTCGTTGGTGCTGGTTGACGACAGGTAGAGCCTTGCCGAGCGCACATCGGTGGTAATTGGCATCTGCACGAAGGCATCGCCGGCAAAGATTACCATTCCGAGCCTGTTGCCGTTGAGCTTGCCCAGAATCCTCTCGATGAACATCTTGGCATTGCCCAGACGGTTTGGCTTGACATCTTCGGCAAGCATCGAGTTCGAAACATCGAGTGCGGTAACAATCTCTACGCCCTTGAGCGTGACTTCGCTAAGCTTCGAGCCGAACTGCGGGCGGGCAAGTCCGATGATTATGCAGGCTATTGCGAGGCAAACCATTATCAGCTTGGCGATTTTTCTGCCGAGGCTGGCTTCTGGGATTAGCAGCCCTACGAGGTTGGCATCGCCTATCTTTTTCAGCCGTCTGCGCCTGATTATTTCGGTGACGGCAAAAATCACTGCCAATGCTGCAATTATCAGCATTAACCATAAATATTGTGGATTCTGAAACCTGAACATAGCCTAAAAAGTATTTTTTAATACCGTTAAACCTAAAATTTGTTCTATCAGCAGAAGTATGAATGCCCATACGAGTATCGGCATATATTCTTCGCGTGGCTTAGAGAACGACTTGACATCGAGCTGGGTCTTTTCCATCTTGTCGATTTCGGCGTAGATGTTGCGCAGGCTTTCGTTGTCGGTGGCACGGAAATATTTTCCGTCGGTCATCTCGGCAATCTGCGTGAGGCTTTCCTCGTCAATCTTTACATCAATGTCTTGATATACAGTTGTCCCGAATGCAGTCTTGAATGGGTAGGGGGCTTTGCCGTTCTTGCCGATGCCGATGGTGTAAACGCGGATTCCGAACTCTTTTGCAAATTCGGCTGCCGTAGTTGGCGAAATGCTTCCCATATTGTTTTCGCCGTCGGTAAGCAGGATGATGACCTTGCTCACGGCCTTGCTGTCGCGCAGACGGTTTACTGCGGTTGCAAGACCAAGTCCGATGGCTGTTCCGTCGTCGATAAGACCGCTCTTAATGCTTCCGAAAAGGTTGAGCAGCACGGCGTGGTCGATGGTGAGCGGGCATTGCGTGTAGCTTTCGCCGGCAAAGACCACCAGACCGATGTTGTCGTCGGGACGTGACGAAACGAACTCCATACCGATGTTCTTGGCGGCTTCGATACGGTTAGGGCGGAAATCTTCTGCCAACATACTGCCGCTTATGTCGAGTGCTATGGCGATGTCGATGCCTTCTGTCTTCTGCTCTTCCCAACTGTCGGTGCTCTGCGGGCGGGCAATGACGACAATTATCAGCGCAACGCAAGCCAGACGCACAGCAAACAGTACATGACGCAAAATGTAACGCCACGGCGGACGCTTTCCGCTGAAAGCTTCGAGCGAACTAACATTCATCGAGGCTACCGATTTCTTTCGGCGCCACACATACCATGCTATCATCGGGATAAGCACGGTGAGGAACCATAAATATTCGGGGTTTGCAAATTCAATGTTACTCATAGCTATGCCTCTTTGTCGTCATTTTCTAATTTTTCAATCTTATCCGCCTCAATTTCGGCCTGGACATTTATTGCCTTGGGGTCGTTTACGATGATTTCCTTGGTGTGCTCAACA
The DNA here is from genome assembly GCA_045112395.1 of Bacteroidales bacterium. Lineage (GTDB taxonomy): Bacteria > Bacteroidota > Bacteroidia > Bacteroidales > ML635J-15 > Bact-19. Next base: position 18,658 of record JBGUHW010000058.1, on the reverse strand, counting down.
AAATCGAAGGCATTGCGTAGCGATAGGTCGTTGTCGCCCTGTAAAGGCTGGTATTTTGCGAACTTCACGCTGTCGGCAAGTTCGAGCATCTGGCGCAGACGCATCTTGTCCTCGTTGTCAATCGGGACGGCAGCGTTGAACATATCAAGGATTTCGGATGTTGTCATCTGCTCGGCATCGATTCCGTAACGATCGGCAATGTAGGTCCTTACGGCATCTGTCAGTTGCACATGGTATTCCTTAACCTGACCGCGGCTCCAAATCTTCTCGTTGCGTATGCGTTCAAGCTGCTCGAGTGCAATTTCGTGTGCGGGGCGTTTCGGTTTTACCTTTATCATCGGTATAGGCGACTTGCCGTGCTTCTTGCGGTAGATGACATAGAATATTATCGCACCTGCAATCAACACAATGAGTATCAGCCACCAGAATTTCGAGAAGAATGTCTTCACATCGTACCAGAATTCAGCCCAGTTGAAAGGCGTGTTGTAAAGTTCATCGTTGATGTCCTCGATTTCGAACAAGGTGAACAAAATGTCGCCTTTTGCAACCTGCTGTCCTTCCTGCACGAATACCGAATCGACACTTCCATAAACATAGTGAGTTTCCATTATGTCCTTGTCAACTACGAACATACGGTGCGAATCAGCATTTGCAATCGAGTCAATCTGCTGCTGGTTGGTAAAGCCAGTCTGCATCACCTGCGACGCGTACTGCTGTATCATCTGGCGTTTTATTTCCTCGCGTAGCATCTGCAAGGTGTCGGCGCTCATCGACTGCTTGATGGAATCGGGGATATATTGCTCGATTTCCTTGCTGAAGCCGTCCTTTCCAAACAGCACTGTACCTGCATTTTCGGCAAAAACGGTGTCGCGAGGGATGGTGTCGATGAGGATGTACGGATTGACTTTCAGGTATAGCTGCTCGGTGCTGATTTCGTTGGTATCGTTGCCAGAAACTATCTGTAAGCGAATCGGCGAGATTACATTTATGCCTGTGTCGAAGGAAGTTATGAGGTAGTCCTTGTTGAACTTCGTGCCATCAATTTTTGCCTCGTTGTCCTTGATGAGGAATATCTTGTCGCAGATGGTGTCGACAAACTGCTGCGTAAGTACCTGCGACTGTGGGGGAACATCGGCACTTATCGAGATTAGCGTCTGTTCTCCTACGATAATGCTGTCGTTCTGCAGTTTTGCCGAGATGTTGAAACTCTGTGCCGAGGCTGCAAAAGCGACTACAATTAATAATAAGGTAACAACTGACTTTTTCACGGTTATCTGTTTTTAAATAGTGCAATCAACGGTTTCACATAGTCGCCATCTGTACGGATTACAGCCTTATCGACTTTTGCCTTGGTGAGGATGAGGTCGGCGGCTTCGTTCTTTTCTTTCCACCACTTGCCGTACTCGTTGCGTGTCGAGGCCGAGGCGGTGTCTATCCATCGCATTTCACCGCTTTCCATATCGCGGAAGTAGGCAAGTCCAACATTTGGCAGCTTTTCCTCGAACGGATCGTAAACCTTCAGCGTGGCAATGTCGTGCTTCGAGGCGGCAATCTTTAGCGATTCGGAAAAGTCGGGCGACATAAAGTCGGAAATTATGAAGGCTGCGCTACGCTTCTTGATGGCGTTGGTGAGGAATTTCAGTGCTTCGTTGATATTGGTCTGTGAACTTTCTGGCTTGAAGTCGAGTAGTTCGCGGATAATGCGCAGGATATGCTTCTTGCCTTTCTGTGGCGGAATGAACTTTTCGACCTTGTCGGAAAAGAAGATTACGCCAATCTTGTCGTTGTTTTCGATTGCCGAGAACGATAGCACGGCGGCGATTTCGGCGATAAGGTCCTTCTTCTGCTTTGTGCGTGTGCCGAAGTCTTCCGAACCGCTCACATCTATGAGCAGCATCACGGTAAGTTCGCGCTCTTCCTCGAACACCTTTATGTACGGCTGGTTGAAGCGGGCGGTCACATGCCAGTCGATATCCTTTATCGGGTCGCCGTACTGGTATCCGCGCACTTCGCTGAAAGTCATACCCTTGCCCTTGAATGCCGAGTGGTATTCGCCTGCAAAGATATGATTGGAGAGCATTCGGCTCTTTATTTCAATCTTGCGAACTTTCTTCAGTAGTTCCGATGAATCCATAATTTATCCCTTTACATTTTTATTGATGATGTTCCTCGTTTTTGCGACGTTGCACGCAATGTCTCTACTACGGAACATCAACTCTGTTGAGGATTTCGCTGATGATTTCCTCGGTCGAGATGTTTTCGGCTTCGGCTTCGTAGGTGAGTCCGATACGGTGGTTTAGGATGTCGTGGCAAACGGCGCGGACATCTTCCGGAATCACATAACCTCTGCGCTTGATGAAAGCGTATGCCTTAGCAGCCTTTGCAAGGTTTATTGATGCACGTGGCGAACCTCCGTAGGCAATCATATTCTTCAGTTTGTCGAGCTGGTAGCGCTCGGGGAAACGGGTTGCAAATACGATGTCGAGGATGTAGCGTTCAATCTTTTCGTCCAAGTATACATCGGCAACGACTTCGCGGGCCTTTACTATGTCTTCGGGCTTAAGCACCGGTTTGACTTCAATTTTCTGCTTTGCAAGGTTGTTGCGGATGACAAGTCTTTCCTCCTCGAATTCGGGGTAGTCGATTTTTACCTTCAGCATAAAACGGTCAACCTGAGCTTCGGGCAGAGGGTATGTACCTTCCTGCTCAATCGGGTTCTGGGTTGCCATTACGAGGAAAGGATTGTCCATCTTGTAGGTTTTGTCGCCTATTGTAACCTGGCGTTCCTGCATTGCTTCGAGCAGAGCCGACTGAACCTTTGCCGGTGCACGGTTGATTTCGTCGGCAAGGATGAAGTTTGCGAAAACCGGACCTTTCTTCACGATGAAGTCCTCGTTCTTCTGGCTGTATATCATAGTACCGATAAGGTCGGCAGGCAGAAGGTCGGGGGTGAACTGCACACGCGAGAACTTTGCATCTATGGCGGTTGCAAGCGTGTTGATTGCCAATGTCTTTGCCAGACCGGGAACACCTTCGAGCAGGATATGTCCGTCGGAAAGCAATCCGATGAGCAGACCTTCAACCAAGTGCTTCTGTCCCACGATGGTCTTCGACATCTCCATGTTTACGATGTCGATGAATGAACTTTCTCTCTGAACTCTTTCGTTCAATTCTCTTATGTCAATTTCCATAATCTGAAACTTTTATTCGTTATTATTCTTTGTTCCTAATCATTACCGAGGCCGCTAAGCATACTATTGCCGATGACATCATCATAATTATGTCCTTGATTGTGCCTTTCGACAAAATGCTTAATACAACGCATGCAACACCCAATCCGAGTGCTACGCAGTTGAGTATGAGTGCCGGTAGATTTTGTTTCTTTTTGTCCATATTCCCTTTTTAGTTTTTGCAGTTGCAAATTTATGTCATTATGCAATTATATAAAACTAAAATTGAATTAGATAAATGTTTAAATAGTGTTAAAAGGGTTCAGCGTTTAAGGGTTCAAAGTATAGGGTTCGTAGCGACGCAATGCTTTGCGTCGGTGTTCAGGATTTTGGGTAAGTTTCATCGCTGTTTCGTGTTGAGTTGTGACACGTTGCGACGGTACAATGTTTATAATTTTGTATCGAGGGGCTAACGGTTGAAGATTTGGGGATTCTGTGTTGTTGAAAAAATCTCGTTGCGAAACAAAAAAAGTATTATCTTTGCGGTCTCAAAATTGGATGGCCTGATAGTTCAATGGATAGAATGGCGGTTTCCTAAACCGTAGATTCGGGTTCGATTCCCGGTCGGGCTACAATAATTAAATCGCAAGTGTCTTTAAATTAGATGCTTGCGATTTTTGTTTTGGCACAATAGTATCGTAATTGAGTCAAAATCGCACCACGGATTTATTTATACGCTGAATTCGTAATCGGGATCGTACCAGCCGGTGTCTTCTTTCAAGAGATCGTACTCTTCGCCAGTTTCAAGGTTTGTTACGTGGATTATGCCGGCTACTTCGTCGTAGTCGAACTTGTATTTTGAGTTCTTTGTGTTCTTGTCCATACTGCGTTGTTTTCGGGTTGCAAAAATACAATTATATTTACGATTTTCGAATGACGATTTACGAATTCGTTGAATTTAGAATGTGAGTGATTCTGATTTAATTCATATTGTGTGCTAAAAAACATCGGATTTGTGATTTGCCGTGAGAAATAATTTTACTACTTTTGCGGCGCAAACGGTTAAGGGAAGCGTGTGAGATTCACGCACAGTACCCGCTGCTGTAAGTTCCTTTTATGGGACTGCGAAACGAAGTCACTGTAGCCCTCACGGCTATGGGAAGGCTCGCAGTTCGGAACAAGTCAGAAGACCTGCCTTTTGCAGTCAAAATATATGGCTTTCGGGAGATAGAGCCTGACAAAAACACTTGTTTTTCCCGTAACTATGCGTTTTGACAGTCAATGTTCTTTATTTATTAATTTTAAATTTTTAAGTTTATGAAGAAGACTGTACTAATGGTCGCAGCACTTTTGTGCACTTTCGCTTGCTTTGCGCAAGTTGTTGATTTCGAGGATTTGACATTAAATCCTAATTCATCGTGGATTGGTTCCGATGGAACTGGTCAATTCACAAGTTCTTACCTTACCCTTTACAATGACTACGACAATAATTATGGATCGTGGCAGGGTTTTGCCTATACAAATGGTACAGATACTGAATCGAACTCATATAGTAATCTTTCGAGCTGTGTTGGTCATGGTGCTAGCAATTCCGATTACTATGTAACAGCTTATATTGGTACCGATTGGATGGGTGATAATTCACAAATACCAGTGGCAATGAAAATTAACACCGCAAATTCTGGCAACTTTGCTAATCGCGGTGCTTATTTCTGTATGCCTGTACTTTTAAAGAAATGGGTTGACAGGGAATATGCTTCAAATCATTTCTATTTCAAACTGAAAGCCAGTGCATACGCAAACGGAACTTTGATTGGCGACAGCGAAATAATGATGGCTGACTTTACCGAAGGAAATTCGTATATGATGGACGACTGGACATACGTTGACCTTTCGTGGATTGGAAATGCAGACAGCTTGAATTTCGTAGCAATAAGCAACGATGATGCTGGCGGATGGGGCATCAATACTCCTATGTATTTCTGTATGGACAACTTCGGTGCTAGCAATCCTTATCCAGAAATTGTTGATTTCGAGGAATTTGAACTTGCTCCGAATACTGCATGGACTGGCGTTCCTGGTCCTGAAGATGGTGATGGAAGCTCTTTCAGCAGTTCGTACTTGACATTATACAATATTAACATTGCAGAGTGGAACTATTGGGAAGGCTTTGCTTACACAAATGGAACTGATACAGAAACATTTGGATACACTAATAATTCGGCTATAGTAGGACACGGAAATGCTAACTCTGAAAATTATTTAACCTGCTATATGGGCTGGTATGAAAAATCTGGCTTAAAGATTGACACCGAGCATTCTGGAAGTTTCGAGAACCGTGGCGCTTATTTCTGCTTGCCGACTTACGTATCTAAGTATGTTGATGATGTGGAAGGTGCATATTCTAACTTTGCAGAAAATCACTCTTATTTTTCTGTAAAGGTTACAGCATACGCTGACGGTACAGAAGTTGCAAACCATGAAATTGTGATGGCAGATTTCCGCGAAGACAGAACCTATAAGATGGACGAATGGACATACGTTGACCTTTCGTGGATTGAAAATGCCGACAGTTTGTACTTCGAGGCACTTGGTAATGATGCAGCAACTCCATATTATTTCTGTATGGATGACTTTGGCGCTCGCAATCCTTATCCAGAAATTGTTGATTTTGAGGAATTGACACTTGAATCGAATACTGCATGGACTGGCGTTCCTGGTCCTGAAGATGGCGACGGAAGTTCATTCTCAAGCTCGTATTTGACATTTTACAATATAAACATCGATGACTGGAACTACTGGGAAGGTTTTGCTTATACAAACGGAACAGATTCAGAAACATACTATTATACAAACAATTCTGCTATAGTAGGACATGGTAACAGAGAATCTTCTAATTACGTTACTGCATATATGGGATGGTACGCTAAGACAGGTGTGAAGATTGACACAGAGCATGCTGTAAACTTTGAAAACCGCGGCGCTTATTTCTGCTTGCCTACATACGTATCAAAGTATGTTGACGATGAAAATGCTGGTTTTATTGAAAACCACAATTACTTCTCAATTAAGATTACAGCCTTCGCAAACGGAACAGAACTAGACAATCGTGAAGTTGTAATGGCTGACTTCAGGGAAGACAGAACATACAAGATGGACGACTGGACTTTTGTTGACCTTTCGTGGATTAATGGTGCTGATAGTTTGTATTTTGAGGCTCTTGGCAGTGATCCAATGACACCTTATTATTTTAGCATGGACGATTTTGGAGCAATGGCACCAGTAACAATTACAGCAACTGCAGGCGAAAACGGTTCTATTACTCCAAGCGGAGAAATTGAAGTTTTCTATGGTTCTAATAAAGAGTTTGAAATTACGCCATCCGAAGGTTACCGTATTGCAAGCGTTATTGTTGATGCTGCTACAGAAAACGAAGCCAACGTTACCGAAAACATTATTGATGGTGTTTTCACATTCGTATATGTAATAGCAAATCACACGATTGACGCTACTTTCGAAGAAATACCTACTTACACAATCACTGCAACTGCTGGTGAAAACGGAACTATCACTCCAGCAGAAGTAACAGTTGAAGAAGGTGAAAATGCAGAATTCACAATCACTCCTGCAGAAGGATACCGCATTGCTGCTGTTGTAGTTGATGCAGAAACCGAAAATGAAACTGATGTTACCGAAAATGTTGTAGCAGGTGACGAAGCTTTCTTCTACACATTCAGAAATGTAACAGCTAACCACACAATCAACGCTACATTCGAGTTGATTCCTACCTACACAATCACAGTTAACGCAGGAGAACACGGTAACGTTTATTATAACGATGCTTTGGTTTCTGCTCCTATCGAAGTAAATGAAGGTGCAACTCCAGAATTTGAAATCACTCCTGAAACAGGCTATCAGATTGATGTTCTTACAGTAGGTGGAGATACAGTAGAACTTACGCAGCAACAGTTGGGTGGATTTACCTACACATTCGATCCTGTAATGGCAAACATCACACTCGCAGTTACATTCGAGGCAATACCAGTACCTACCTACACTATCACTGTTAACGCAGGTGAAAACGGAACTGTTAAATACAACGATGAAGAAGTTATTGCTCCTGTTGTTGTAAACGAAGGAGCAACACCAGCATTTGTAATCACTCCTGCTGAAAACTTCCAGATTGGTACTCTCACTGTTGATGAAGAAGAAGTTACCTTAACAACCGAAGAACTTGCAGGTTACACTTACACATTCGCAGCAGTAAATGCAAATCACACACTCACAGTAACATTCGTTGAGACTGTTGCAGTTGATATGATTGAAGCCGGTTCGATGTCAATCTACCCGAACCCGAACAACGGAATGTTCAGCATAGACTTCAGCAACATCGAAGGTGATGCAACCTATCAGCTCATCAATTCTAATGGTTCAGTTGTTGAAACTCGTGACATCAACGTTATGAACGGTGAAATCATGAACTTCAACCACAACATCAATGCTGGTACTTATTTCGTAAGAATCATAAGCGGTGATATAGTTTATGTTGAGCAAATTGTTATTGAATAGTTTAATAATAGGTTAGTTTGTACAGAAGATTTCAGTGGGATGGGTATTCCCCGTTCCACTGAATCATTTTAAAGAAACTTAGTTATGAAAAATTTTATACTCGTAGTTGTTGCTTTTTTGCTATCGTTATCGCTGTCGGCACAGGGACTATCCAACCCACTTGCCATGCATGCCGATTCATCGGCTTTTATTGGTTGGGCTACCTCGGCAGAAATAGTACGCGGTTATGTTAAAATTTCAGATACTACATTTACATATACCGATAATGTTTTGGGCATAACTTCAAACCATGCTTTCTATGGAACAGTTGACAATTGTTATGGACCAGCAAATGGTCAGTTCATTAGTCTTGGCGATGGAGGATATATCACATTGCAATTTGAAAGGCCGATTGCCAATGGTGAGGGACATGATTTCGCTGTTTTCGAGAACGCATTGATTCCTAATGCTGTACCGAATCAGGATTCCATTGTATTCTACGAACTAGCCTTTGTGGAAGTCAGTAGCAACGGCATTGATTTCGTACGTTTTCCCGCAGTTTCGCATGTGCAAACAGATACACAAGTTGGCGGGTTCGGTTATGAAAATTCGAATCTTCTTACAAATTTAGCAGGTGTATTCCCTGTATTTTATGGCTATCCTTTTGATTTGGCAGAGTTGGCAGACGAACCGAACATTGATATTTACAACATTACACATATTAGACTTGTTGACGTTGTCGGTTCGATAGATCCAAGATATGGCACATACGATTCAGAGGGGAATATAATTAATGATCCCTTCCCAACTCCATTTCATTCTTGCGGTTTCGACCTTGATGCTGTAGGCGTTATTCATTACCAGACAATTCATACAATTACAGCATCTGCTGCTGAAAATGGAACCATTACACCTAACGGAGAAGTTACGGTATATGGCGGTTCAAGCAAGGCTTTTACCATCACACCCAACGAAAACTACCGAATTGGAAGCGTAATAGTTGATGCTGGAACCGAAAACGAAATAGATGTCACAGAAGACCTTGTTGATGGCGTTTATACATTTAGGAATATAAGTGCAGACCACACTATTATGGCGACATTTATACCTATTGTCCACATAGAAATAATCACTAATGAAGGTGGCGATATTGAGACAAACGGCAATGATTATGTTGACTATGGAGAAGATTATACTTTCCAAGTCGTTCCTGACAATTGCCACCAAATTGCCTCCGTTACTGTCAACGGAGAAGAAGTTGAACTTGAAAACAATTCATACACAATACAAAATGTTACAGAACCACAAACCATAAATGTAACTTTCAGCATAATAACCTATAATATAACTATAAGTGATACCGAAAACGGAGCAATCGCACCTATTGGCGAAAATGGCATTGTTGAAGTTAATTGCGGTGTGGACAAGACATTTACTATAACGCCAGATTCTGGCTTTATGATTCATGCCGTACTGGTTGATGGTGATAGCGTTGGCACTATGAGTTCATATACATTCCAGAATATTACAAGAAATCACACATTGGGTGCAATATTCGATTCAATTCCAGAAGGGCAAGTTATTGTTGTTGTAAATGCAAACGAAGGCGGCAATGTTAGTCCGCTTGGAACTCAAGCAGTTGACTATGGCACAGATTTCAGTTTTACAGCGATTCCAGACGACTGCTACGAAGTTGTATCGGCAACAGTCAATGGAAACGAGGTTGAACTTACAAATGGATCATATACAATTGAAAATGTAACCGAAGAAATAACAGTTGTTGTTACTTTCGGCTTGATAAACTATAATATAGCAGTTAATGCTGGTGAGCACGGAACAATTTCTCCAGAAGGCGAAAATGGAATCGTTACTGTAGTTTGCGGAAATGATATTACTTTTACCATAACGGCAGACGAACAATATAAAATAGAATCGGTTTTTGTTGATGATGAGGATGTTACGGATTCTCTTGAAGATGGTACCTATTCATTTGAAAATGTAAGGGACAATCATAGCATTTCGGTAACATTTGCAGAAAATGATGCAGTTGAAGAGATTATGTCTGCTTCGATTGCTGTTTTCCCGAATCCAAGCAATGGTATTTTCAACATTGATTTTGGTGGAATTGAAGGTAAGGCAACTTTCCAGCTGATAGATACTAGGGGAATTGTGATTGATAGTCGCGACATCAATGTTACAGATGGAGAAATGATGAACTTGAACTATAATCTTCGTCAGGGTGCATATTTCGTAAGAATAATCACGACAGACAAGGTGTATGTAGAACAGTTTATTGTAGAATAATGAAATGATAATACGGCGGAAACATATTGATTCGACATTAAAATTAAAGAAAGATGGACGTACAGATGTGCTGACGTTCGTCTTCCTTTTCCTTTTTATGCTTCCGTTTAATTTCATGCATGCACAATCCGACACAGTAACTCTGCCCGATGTTGAGATAATCGAGCCCCGCGAAATGCTTGAAACGGGGACATCTGTCGTAAAGCTTGACAAGATGATTCTCAAGGTCAAGGAGTTGAGTTCGCTGTCGGAAGTGCTGTCGGAAAATACTTCGGTATTTGTAAAGACATACGGACGCGGTTCTCTTTCAACGGCTTCGTTTCGTGGTACAACGGCATCACACACAAAGGTTTCGTGGAACAATGTGAGCCTCAGTTCTCCTATGCTCGGAATGGTTGACATGTCGCTTGTGCCTATGTCGATTGCCGACGAGGTGAATGTATTCTGTGGCTCTGCTTCGATGCAGAAGTCTGAAACGGCAATCGGCGGCGTCGTAGAGATAAATACCAGTCCGATGTGGGACCGCGGTGTGTCGGCAAAGATTGTTTCGTCGGTGGCAAGTTTCCATACCTTCGACAATATGGCGCAGGTGCGTGCCGGAACAGAAAAGTTCCAGTCGGTGACCAAGTTCTACGACACTCGTTCGCGCAACGACTTCAAGTTCAAGAATAGCGACATTGCTGGCGGAGGCGTTCAGAAACGCGAAAATGCCGACTACCGAATGATGGGAGCGATTCAGGAATTGTATTTCCGCACCACCGAAAGGTCGTTCCTGTCGCTAAAGTTCTGGTGGCAAAACTACGACCGTGGCGTGCCAGGACTTACCACCAACGAAAGCGGTTTGCTCAACAACAAAAACCGTCAGGATGGCAACAGTTTTGTGTCGTCGCTGTCGTACAGGCTCTACACCGACAAGTCGAAACTCGACATTTCAGTCGGTGACAATTATCAGTTGCAAAATTACCTTTCGCAAAGCTACATTAGCGGTGTCGGTTTCTACAAGATTGTTAATTCCGACACAAAGGCTAATTCGCTATATACCACTGCAAATTACTCGTATGCCTTCAACGACAGACTCGAAATCTCGGCTCGTGTGAAGTACAATTTCCACACAGTGGCTTCGTTCGATTCCATTACGCGCAATGGTTACGATACTGTCCGTCACGACTATGGCGCGCTGGTTTCGCTGTTTGGAGAGCCATTCAAGCGATTCCGCTGTGGCGTTACATTGAGGCAGGAATTTTACGATAAGAGCGTATGTCCGTTCTTGCCATCGCTTTTCCTTGAATACAATTTCCGTTATCGCTGGTTTATAAGGTCGTCGTTGTCGAAGAACTATTCGGTGCCGACGCTCAACGACTTGTTCTATGTGCCTGGCGGAAATCCAGACCTTGTTCCAGAAACTGCGTATGTTGCAGACATTTCGTTTGGAAAGAAATATAATAGTCTCAATGGTCGTTTTGCCATTTCGGCAGAAGCGGGAGCAAATTATAGCCATGTGAAAAACTGGATAATGTGGTGTCCGACAAATCGTGGCTACTGGCAACCGATAAATCTTGAAAAGGTTGTTGCTTACGGTGCCGATGCAAAGTTGAACACTTCGTTTGAATTTCACGATTCGTGCCAGATTTCGCTTACTGCAAACTATGCCTACACGCATTCGACAAACCTTTCGACACCGCGTAGTGAAAACGATATGTCAATAGGCAAGCAGTTGGCATACATTCCGTTGCATTCGGCGAACATTTTCGGAAGGATTTCGGCATACGGATTTTATTTCTATTACCAGTGGAACTATTTCAGCGAACGTTTTACGACCTCGGCGGAGGAAACTGGTGTGCTGGTGTCGATTTATCCGTATTTTATGAGTGACATCGGTCTAGGTAAGGAATTTGTTATTTCCGATTTTGCCATCGATTTGAACTTCAAGATTAATAATCTTTTCAACGAATCTTATCGTTCGGTATTGTGGCAACCGATGCCAAGAATTAATTTTGCATTCCAGATTAGCGTTAGTTATAGATGATGAATATTAAGAGGATATGGGATTATAAAATTTGTAGCGATGCGGCACGCCACGTCGCCACAAATTATCCATTGTCCATTATCCATTATCCATTATTAATTATTATTTTCCTTGTTTTCTTCTCGTCTTGCATGAAGGACGACCTTGCACCCATAACGCAGTTCAACACATCACACGATGGCGTTTTAATTCCGTGCGAGGGCAATTTCATGTATGGAAACGCTTCGTTGTCGTACTACGACAAGAATACAAAAACCGTTGAAAATCAAGTTTTCTACCGAGCAAACGGCATTCCTATCGGTGATGTTCTGCAGAGCGTTACAATTATCGACTCGCTGGCATATCTGGTGGTAAACAACAGCGGCAAAATTTATGTGGTTAACAAAAATACATTCCAGTATGTCAACAAGATAACTGGGCTTGTATCACCACGATATATGCGATTCATAACACCATCGAAGGCGTATGTTTCTGACATGTACGCCAAAAATATTTATGTGGTAAATCCGCAAACCTGTATGGTCGACAATACAATCGACATCGACGAGGGTACAGGCAATTTCTATCGGCATTCGTCTGAGCAGATGATTGTGTATGATACGCTTGTGTTCGTAAATAGCTGGTCGTACGATGATAAGGTGCTGGTTATAAATGCAAAGACCGATGAACTTGTTTCGAAAATTGAGGTGTTAAAGCAGCCGCACCGTATGGTTATCGACCGTAATGGCAAGATTTGGGTTCTATGTGATGGTGGCTATGCTGGTTCCGATTATAGCGGAGTGCCGGGACTTGTGAAAATTGACGCTGCAACGCGGACTGTTGAGCACATCTTTGAGTTCCCTGTTGGCGATTATCCATCAGAAATTGCACTGAATGGTAATGGCGACACAATTTATTACTGCAACAACCATATCTACAGATTCCCGGTTGATTCGGAAGATATAACTGGTGATGTTTTCTTCGAGAATCCGGGTGGTAGGCTGTATTATGGACTTGGTGTCGACCCAGTAAATTCGGAAGTTTATGTTGCCGATGCGATAGACTATATGCAGTCGGGAGTGGTTTACAGGCTGAATGCCGCAGGTGAGCAAATCGACAAATTTACGGTTGGAATAATCCCTAATGGGTTCTGTTTCAAGTAAGAATTACCCACAGGTTAGAATAATTGCAATCGCATATTCATACCTTTATATATATACAATCTCCATTTCATATTGCATTTTGGCAATGCGTATAATAATATTTTGTGAATGAATATAGTGTTGTCTTTTTGACTATCTTTGCACTCGCAAAAGGTTAAGGGAAGCGTGTGAGATTCACGCACAGTACCCGCTGCTGTAAGTTCTTTTATGGATTTGCGAATTTATGCCACTGTAATCCTCACGGTTATGGGAAGGCTCGCAAGTCTGGAACAAGTCAGAAGACCTGCCTTATGCATACAAGTGAATGGCTTTCGGGAGTTAGAGCCTTGATGATTCGATTTTTCCGAAGACGCATTCATTTTTATGCAGTTGCATGAACTTTATGTATTGTTGATTGTTAATGTATTTGTTATGGTCAAGGATGTTTGCAGGAAAATTGAATTGCAACAACAAGTAGTGGCATCGCTCGGTGTAAGCTTTGCCTTTGGACTATGGAAGTCGTCGAAACCTTTCGCAAATCTTATTGCGTTTCTAATTTGCATTTTCTTCAGCGCAAACACCCGATTCTAATCCAATTTTCCCTTATAGGTTTCTGTTTTTATGGCTTTGTCAATCGACAGAAGCGTAAGGGCTTATTTTCAATTGTTTTCCAGTTTTTACATAACTGATTGATTATTAAAAATATTAATATGATTAATGTTGCTCGCAACACATTGAATTTCAATTTCAAAACATCGGAGAAAATCCGTGCTAATATCGCCGTACTTATGCTTTGCATATTTTTCTGCCTAAGTGCGAAGTCGCAAGTATCCGTGCCAGTGCCTGTCGTTACAATGGAAAACACTCCTGCTTGTGGCGAAACCGCAATCCTGACAGCAAGCCTTTCAAATAATGCATCTATTCCTAACGGCTATATATGCCAATGGTTTACCGATGCCGAATGCACCGACGAAATCACAAGCGGATATTCTGGAACTCACAGGGAACACCTTGAAATAACATCTTCCAACGGCTTGACAATTTACTGCCGTTTGCGAGCAACCACTACCGCAACCTATGTTACAAATTTCCCATACACAGGCTCAGAGCAAGTTTATAACTTTCCAACTGGCTACCAGTCGTTTAAACTGGAAGTTTGGGGCGCGCAAGGTGGTGGTCGTCAGATTAATGGTCGTGGCGGCGATGGCGGAAAAGGCGGATATTCGGTTGGCACATTGAGTTCCAGTTCTGGCATTACAAGCATATATGTGTATGTTGGCGGAATGGGTAGTTGCAGTCCCGACGATGGCGGTATTGCCTACGGCGGTTGGAATGGTGGCGGAACATCTTGGGCATCACCGCGTACTATTTTTGGTTTGAATAGTCCTGCCGCTGGTGGTGGAGGAGGAACGGACATTCGCGTGAACGGCAACACCTTCTATAATCGTATTATTGTCGCTGGCGGTGGTGGTGGCGGCGGAGAAGACATTGGCGATGGTACCGACATATTTGGCGGTGTTCACGGCTATGGCGGAGGATTGGAAGGCGGAGAGCAAAGAGGTGGATACAATAATAATACAAATCCTGAACACGGTGGTTCCCAGACTGAGCCTGGACTTGGTGGTGCTTTCGGACTTGGTGCAAATACCCGTTGCGATGGTGGCGGCGGTGGCGGTGGCTGGTACGGCGGTGGAACCTATAAAGGAACCCAAACTATACCGACAGCTAATGATACGGATGACTCGGGTCGCGGTGGTGGTGGTTCTGGATATGTATATACATCTTCTACGGCAAGCAATTACCCAAGCGGATGTCGGCTGAATAGTTCGTTGTATCTTAGCAGTGCACAGACAATTGCTGGAAATACATCATTCCCTGCTGTCAACGGTGGTACGGAAACTGGTCACGAAGGCAACGGATATGCGCGTATAACAACGGTCTATTATCCGACAGGAACGGCTGGAAACATTGTGCTTTCGTGCTGTAATCCTGCTGATGCTCCACAACTTAACCATATCTCAGGTTTGGAAGAACAGCATTTGTGCGGTTTGCAGAGCATTGAAAACATTGTATATACATACGGCGGTGCGGCAACTGGCATTGTCCTAAACGGAACTTTGCCCAATGGCGTTACATACAGCACCGAAGGGCAAACTTTGACAATCAGCGGAATACCAACAGAAACTGGCACTTTCCAATTCTCGGTAAGCACAACAAGTTCGTCGTCATTGTGTGACGATGTAACTAACCAATTATCAATAACAATAAACAATAGTCCTACAGTTTCAATTAGCGCGGAAGCAACGGAAATATGTAATGGTTCGTCGGTGACAATGACTTCAAATCCAGATACTTTCAATTTCTATTCGTGGACTTGTGCAAGTTCGAGCAACGATACTTACACAATCACAACTGGAATGCCAACGGCAACAAACAACTCATCGTTGACGGTAAATCCGACAGTTTCACAAGGCAGCACCAATGTCGTTTACAATCTGCTTGTTACCGACGCTAATAACTGTACGGCAAGAGCAAGTCGCACAATCTCCATTTCACGGACGCCTGCCGCAGAAATCGCATCTGTACAGAATACCCGTTGCATTGCACCTTTCAATGGTTCAATAACGGTAAGCGATTTCTCTGGCGGGCTTCCAAATTCTTCATATATGGTAAGCGTAACAGGTCAGGCAACGCAGACAACTACTGGCAATGCTTTGACATTCAACGGTCTTGAGGTTGGTTCTTACACTGTTCGCATTACAAACGAATCTACTTCGGTTGATTGCTACTACGAAGAAACTATAACGATTGGAAATAGCACATCAAGTCCTACGGTTACAATATCTGGCTCAAATACAGTTTGTTATGGAACAAGCACAACGCTAAGTGCCGATGTTTCTGGCGGATTGGCTTCATATACCTATTTGTGGTCGGACAACTCTACCGAACAAACTTTTGTAACTCCCAACATTACGGGAGCTTCGCAGTATTCTGTTTCGGTTACCGACCAAAACAATTGCTCGGCAACGGCTTCTGTGAATGTCACGATTGGCGACACCCCCGACATTTCCCTGTCGGCTACGGCAGAAGAGATTTGCCTTGGCAGAAGCACATTTTTGCAAGCCAATGTTAGCAATGCAGGTTCGGGATATTCGGTACAATGGTCGGCAACACCATCTGCTGGCTCGGGACTTACGGCAACTTCCGACGAAAGCATTACGATTACACCAACGGCAAGTGGCACATATAAATATAAGGTAACGCTTACTGCTTATTCCTGCGGCAACGGACAACCATTTGTCGTTTCAGATAGTTCTTTTGTGACAGTCAACGCTTTGCCCGTGCCTGCGATTGTAAACAACAGCGGGACAAACGAACTTAACTGCTCCGTGAGTGCAATTTCGGTCACAGCAAGTGGCGGCACTTCGTTTCAGTGGTCAAATTCGGTATCGACTGCCAACAATACATTTTCAACTGCTGACACTTATTATGTGACAGTGACCGACATAAACGGTTGTAGTGCAACATCATCGATACCCATAACCCAAGCTGAGGAATTTTCCGCATCGGTTTCATCTGTCGGAACAATTTCGTGCTATGGCGGAACGACTTCTGCTTCCGTAACTGTCAGTGGTGGTTCGGGAAACTATGAGTACCATTGGAGCGATGACAGTGAGCGCACAACCGCAACAGCCAACGGCCTTCACGCAGGTACATATACGGTAACTATTAACGACACTCAAGGCTGTTCATCAGTTAAAACAATAGAAATCACACAACCTGATGAACTTACGGCATCGCTGTCGGCAGGAGAAATCCTGTGTTATGGCGAAACGACTACGGCAACAATCACAGCCAATGGCGGTTCGAGAACTTACCAATATCACTGGAACGATGATGTTGGGCGTACAACCGCAACAGCCAACGGCCTTCACGCAGGCACTTATACCATAACGGTCAACGACACACAAGGTTGTTCGGTTGTAAGGAGCATCGAAATCACACAACCCAGTGAACTTACCGCTTCATTGACGGCAAACGACTCAATCAACTGTTACGGAGGAAGAACTTCGGCAACTGTCAACACCAATGGCGGAACACCGAACTATAGTTTCGTTTGGAGCAACAATGTGGCTGGCAGTCAGAGTACTACGGCTAGCAACCTTTCTGCGGGAACCTATACGGTAACGGTTAATGACGCCAATGGTTGTTCTATTGTGAAGAGCATAGAAATAACACAGCCCAATGAACTTACGGCAACATTGTCGGCAGGAGAAATCAATTGTGGCGGAATGACTGCAAATGCAACAGTTACAGTCAATGGCGGCACAGGAATTTATGTTTACCATTGGAACGACAATGTTACGAACAGCAATGTTGGTACGGCAAGTAATCTTTCCGCAGGAACATATACGGTCACAGTCAACGACGCCAACGGCTGCTCGGTTGTAAGAACAATAGAAATCACTCAACCCGATGAACTTACGGCATCGCTGTCGGCAGGAGAAATCCTGTGTTATGGAGAAACCACTACGGCAACAATCACAGCCAATGGCGGTTCGGGAACTTACCAGTACCACTGGAGCGATGATGCCGAGCGTTCAACCGCAACTGCCAACGGCCTTTACGCAGGCACTTATACCATAACGGTCAATGACACACAAGGTTGTTCGGTTGTAAGGAGAATCGAAATAACACAGCCCCGTGAACTTACGGCTTCATTGACGGCAAATGGCTCAATCAACTGCTACGGAGGAACAACTTCGGCAACGGTCAACGCCAATGGCGGTACACCGAACTATAGTTATGGATGGAGCAACAATGTGGCTGGTAGTCAAAGCACTACGGCGAACAACCTTTCTGCGGGAACTTACTCGGTAACGGTTAATGACGCCAACGGCTGTTCTATTGTAAAGAGCATAGAAATAACACAGCCAACCGAACTTACAACTTCGTTGTCGGTCGGAACAATTTCGTGCTATGGCGGAACGACTTCTGCTTCCGTAACTGTCAGTGGTGGTACGCCAATGTATCATTATGCTTGGAGCAACGGACAGAACTCACAGACCGCAAATGGACTTTCCGCAGGTTCGTATACGGTTACGGTGGGCGATTCGGGTGGATGCACAGCGGTTTTGCCTATCAATATAACGCAGCCTATGGAACTAAATGCGTCAATCGTTGCCCACGATGTGCAGTGCGGCATTTCGCAGGGTTCGCTCAATGCGACTGTTTTGGGCGGAACTCAGCCATACACCTATATGTGGTCAAATGGCATTAATACTGCCGAAAATATTGGCGTGGCTGTTGGCTCATATGGACTTACAGTTGTTGATGCAGATGGTTGTTCGGCAACATCAACGGCTCAGATTTCACGTCATGGAACATTGTCTGTGACTGCATCGGTTTCTCGCCCAATTAGTTGTCATGGTTTTAGCGTCGGTGCAGTTGCAGCGCAATGTCCAAATGCGGCAGAGCCAATCATATAT
>JBGUHW010000057.1:0-4389 GCA_045112395.1 Bacteroidales bacterium | reverse complement strand
GTAAGAAATATCCCTTCCGGCTGTTCTGGATGGGGAACTTTTACCAATTTTACGGCTACCGATATGAATGGGGTAACTCACGACATTCAAAGTTATTTGAACCAAGGGAAGTATGTTGTAATTGATTTCTTTTGTGCGTGGTGCAGTCATTGCTGGAATTATTATCAGAGGGGTACTCTTGAAGAGTTATACGATACTTACGGAGATGGCGGTACTGGAGAGTTCGTCGTTCTGATGGTAGAAAATGAACTTACAAATACTGAAGCTCAGTTAACAGGTACAACAACAGACGAGACACATGAAGGTCAGTCGCAGGGAGACTTTACAAGTGACGGTACAAATCCGATTCCTATTATTGACGCTACCGAAGACCTTGTAGTAAACGTCTCTTTGTATGAAGAATATTATCCTGCAGTTTATCTGTTTTGTCCATCTGGATATGTTTATGAAATTTATAACCGTATAAATACAGTAGATGATATATACAATTTTGCAACAAGAAATTGCCTTGGTGAAACAACCCCGCCTCTGGTTGAAATAAATATATCCGATTATATATATGCTGGACAGACGGTTACATTTTCCGCTTGCGTTGCAAGTATAAGCGATGCCACTTATGCTTGGACTTTCGAAGGTGGAACACCGGAAACATCAACGGAAGATTTGGTAAATGTGACTTGGAATAATGAAGGCCGGCACAATGTGTCACTCGTTGTTGCTAATGAGAACGGATCAATAACTAAGACTAGAGTCGTCAATGTTTATGATTGTTCTGCAGGTATTTCCGTGTTCCCATTTGTAGAGGATTTTGAGTATGGACCAGGGTGCTGGACGTTGGAAAGTGAAGATACGACGAATGAAGCAATTATAGGTGAATATTCCACTGGCATGAACGGACTGATATTCAGCAGTTATAACGAAGCCAACAATTACAACCAGTATTTCATTTCTCCCGAACTACATCATGAGACTGCCCTTAAACTGTCGTTTAAGTACAAGATGAGCGATGAAGGTAGCACAGGCGAAAACTTCTATGTAAAGTATTCAACAACAACATCCGACATCTCAAGTTTTATAACGCTTGGTTCGATGATTACTTCAAATTCTTTGGAGTGGGAAATATATACAGGTACACTTCCTTCAGATGCAAAGTATTTTATGATAAATTACAATACTGATTATCAATATAGGTTGCATATTGACGATTTGACCATAAAAAGGGCTCCCATTTGGTCTTGCGACTTCGAGGGCGATGAAACGTGGACTTTCGGAAACGACCAACAGGCAGGAAATGTGCAGTGGCAGATTGTAACGCCCGAGACTTATCCTGCTAGCCTTATCTCAAATAATGGTGCATACTTTAAGCCTTTCACATACGAAGGTGATACACTATGCGACACTCCTTGGCATTGGGCAATCGTTGATTTAATAAGTGAATCAGAACAAATGGGAGGTACAGGACAGGTGGCAGAAAGTCCGTGGATTGAATTTTCAGGCATAGACCTTAGAAACGCTGTACATCCGCAACTGGTTTTCAACCAGATATACAGACGATTGAATAGTGTGGAAACATTGGTAAAAGTTTCAATTGACGGCGGACAAACATGGACTGACCATATTGTAAATGAAAAGGTTGAAAGCAACAAACATGGACTTTACACGATAAGCAAGGGTGTTTCCATTTCTGAAGCCGCTGGACAAGAAAATGTGAAAATACGCTTCCAGATGAACGGAGACGGAACCACATTGCAGGGATATGGCTGGCAGATTGACGACATTGAAATAATTGAAATGACACAATGCGACCTTACATTGCAAGATGCTAGAATTAGTATGTTTGGATACATTGACTACAGAAATATTCCCGATGATTTTCAACCTGAAATTACAGACCCAGACCAACGAAAGGAATTCGCATACCACTACCACGACCCGTATGCGCAAAGTCCTCGCGAGCAATGGGCAACAGAATCTGGTTATGCGGCATTCAATGTTGAATTTTCAAGTTATGGTTACGACACGGTTATACCTACGGCGAGGGTAAAGATTACCAATCCGAATGGTGTGGAAATATACGACAAGGTGGCATCCGGTACTCATCCATTGTCAATCAACGATGGCGATACGGTTGACTTTTTTAATACAGCCTCATTCTATTTTGAGGGCATTGAATCATACATGGACATTATCACAGGCAGATATACTGTTGATTTCTACGTATTTGCCGATGATATGGATGACGCCGATGAATCAGACAACCATACGACACAGTACTTTGACATTACATATAATAAATTCTCTATGTCATACGATGAGCCTACAGGATATTATTACTACTATACTTATTCGGAAGATCAGGACGGAATTATTTTTACATACGGCTATCACCCCGAAGATACCATTACAGTTGATGTATATATAGATGAGCATACAACTGTCGGTACTAAGGCGCAAGTCGTCATATATGAATATAGCGAAGGAGTTCCTGTAGAAGTTGCCACATCCGATACGCTGGCAATTACAAGCGATATGCTCGGCTCGTGGGTAAACTTTCCTATAAATGATTATGCCAATTCAGATTCGACATTTATGGTAGCAATCAGGGGAATTAGGGGCGAAGGAGAAAACCTTGCCTTAGGCTCAAGCGATGTGCTTACAAGCAAAGGACATAAAAGTTACATGCATATGTACGATTCCTGGTATTATGGTTCGCAACAACTTGCAATAAGGTTGAGAGAATTGAGAGAATACAATATAGAGGTACTGACAAGCAATCAAGAATACGGTTATGTCACTGGCAGCGGAACTTACGAGGACGGTACGGAAGTAATAATTACAGCAAATCCATACCAGGGTTACAAATTCTTCTTATGGTATGATGGTGATAGAGAAAACGTTTTTGAGCGCTACAGCAATGAAAGTTCTCGCGCAATCACTGTTACAAGTGACAGAACATATACCGCAACATTTGTCAGGGACGAAGGAACGGAAAGGGAAAATGTGCTGATTGAGTTGTACTCATATCAAAGCGACACACAACATGGTGCTATTGCCGCCAAGGTTCTTGACGATATGGAAGCTTCCGAAACAATGAATATCATAGTAATCAACCATCAGTTTAACAGTCAAGATCCATACTACTACGAGGAATCTGATAACCGTTTTGCAGAAGCGAAAGAAGACGTATTTGGAGAGAGTGCTGAATATGGAGCTTCGCCGAATGTGTTTTTCGACGGTTATCTATTTGCTGCTGGTGCAAGAAGCGATGAAATGTCTTCACTGCAAGATTTATATACATATTTCTATAACAATGTCAAAAATGTCAAGTCGTTGTATAATCTTACAGCAGATATTACTCCAAACGAAGAAAACGACAGAATGTTCACACTTAATGTTACTGCCGAAAAACTTTCCGATTATTACGACGGCGACCAGATTGTCATAATTGCAGCACTCACCGAAGACATAGACTACGACTGGGGCGAGGCGGGAAAAATGAACAACATTGTTCGCCTAATGTATCCCAATTCGGAAGGCACAGAAGTAACATTCGATAACAACAATTTATTTTCTACGGAATTCAGCATTAATATAAGCGACGAATACGACATCACCAAATGCAAGCTTGTTGTATGGATAGAAAACCACACACAAGGACGCATAATGCAGTCAAAGCGGTTTAATAAACTATACAGAGACACATTCGAGATTACAGTCCTGTCGAGCAATGAAGCATACGGCTCCGTCACTGGTGGAGGAACTTATGAAGATGGTTCTTCTGTTCTAATTTCAGCAATGCCATATAGTGGCTACAGCTTTGTTTCATGGGACGATGGCGACGAATCCAGTCCGCGAACTATTGTTGTCACAAGCGATTCAACATTCATTGCCGATTTTGCTAAGTGCGAAATAACATACGCCATTGATACTGTGGTAAACAATTTCGTCACTGTCGGCGACCATACGTTCTATTCCACTGGCAACTACTCGTTTGCTGTGCTTCACGAAACCGATTGCGATACCATTTTCGACATACGTCTTCGTGTCCTTGCCGAACCAGTTTACGACATCGGACCTAATCCGACAAAGAGCCTTCTCAACATAAATTCCGATGGCTTTATTTCGGCAGTGGAGTTCTATTCCGTTACTGGACAGCTTGTCATGCGCAAGGAAGTAAACGGCTACGAAGCGGAATTCGATATGGAAGGACTTGTGGATGGAGTGTATATTTTAAGGATTTACGGCGAAGAAAGCAGTCTGCCGTCGGTGTATAGGATTGTAAAGGAGTAGAGAATGGTAAAGACGGTTTTATTCTAAAGATTTTGTATCTTTGTAGCCTAATTTTGAAAGTAGTCAAATGAGGAAGCTATTATCAATAATATTTTTTGT
>JBGUHW010000056.1:0-4668 GCA_045112395.1 Bacteroidales bacterium | reverse complement strand
GAACGGACGAGCAGCAGCTCCGCCGTACATAGGCTGCAAAATCGGGGTTTCAACCTCAAGGTAGCCCTTTGCATTGAGGAACTGACGCATCGAATTGGTAAGCATTGTACGCTTAATGAAAGCTTCCTTTACTTGCGGATTTACAATCAAGTCCATAGAGCGGTTGCGGTAACGCTGCTCAGGGTCGCTGAATGCATCGTAAATCTTGCCGTCCTTTTCCTTTACTATTGGTAGCGGATGGAGCGACTTGCTGAGAACGGTAAATTCCTTTACATGAACCGAAATTTCGCCCATCTGGGTACGGAAAGCAAAACCCTTAACACCGATGATGTCGCCGATGTCGAGAAGTTTCTTAAAAACCTGATTGTACATGGTCTTGTCTTCGCCTTCGCAAATGTCATCGCGGCGGAAATACAACTGGATACGACCTTTCTCGTCCTGAAGTTCGGCAAAAGATGCATTACCCATGATTCTGCGGCTCATCATACGACCGGCAATCGAAATGTCCTTCAAGTCTTCGGGCAGATTGTCATCGCTGAACCTGTCGAGAATATCCTTAGTATTGGTCGTCACCTTGAATTCTGGTGCCGGATATGGATTTATACCTAAATTTATCAATTCCTTCAACGCCTCGCGACGGAGGATTTCCTGTTCGCTTAAACCTAAATATTCCATTCGAAAAAAATTTTTGCAAAATTACATAAAATATTCGGAAACATAAAGCAAACGGAAAATGTAAATAAA
The DNA here is from genome assembly GCA_045112395.1 of Bacteroidales bacterium. GTDB lineage: Bacteria > Bacteroidota > Bacteroidia > Bacteroidales > ML635J-15 > Bact-19. The sequence continues at coordinate 3,924 of JBGUHW010000056.1, read as the reverse complement.
ACAAAAAACAGACCGCCGAAGCAGCCTGTTTTGGTATCACATTTAGCAAATCTACTTTTTCGGTTTAGGTGGCATATTTCCTCGTCCAGACCCCGACTTATTATTAGTTGTCGATGGTCCATTTGGAATAGGCTTACCTCCTTTGTTGGTCTTCTGTGCCATATATACTCCTCCTTACTTTGTAAATTCAATTATTTCGCCAGAGAATGTCACGACAATTTTCTTACCGTTGCTCAAATAATCAACGCAAGTGTTTATTATAGCATGGCTTCCCGTCATTGTTATGCCTGCAGCCTTCGCATTGTCCAAGAAATCTTGCTTTGCAGCCGATACAAGTCCATCCTTATCCTTTACTGTCAACGAAACCGCATTGGCAATCGATTTGCCAGTAAAACTTCCAAGCACTTTGAAATTAGCCTTGTCAAGTACAACTTGAGTCTGATTGACCTGACCATAGTAAGCATTAGAACCACCATACTGCATTGGCTTGCATGATGTAAAACCCAATACTATCGAACATGATAGTAAAAACAATAATTTCTTCATATAACTATAATTTATAAAAAAACTTTCTACCAATCCAATCCTACAGTGAATTTTATAGAGCCAATTGAAGCAACCCATGTGTAGGAACTACTTCCAAACGACATATAGGAACTTTCGAAAATACAGCTTGCCATATTATCGTCAGAATCAAGTTCATCGTAATCATAAAATTCTATCCAATATGTTGAATTAGAATTCAATGTCGTATTAACTTGCCACTTCACTGGTAATTCGCCAACGTTATACTTTGTTGCACTTGTATATAGCTCAGATCCATTTGTTTCTGTAATCTTAAAATATATGTCAGGTTCGATACCACTCGACACACCTGTATCCCAAGATGACAATCTTATTTGCTGAAGTTCGAGATATGTTATTGTGTAAGATGATGGTTTTGATACCGTAATGTACTTGGTCTTGTGACTGCTTTTCTTTCCATTCTTTGAATAGGCATGAAGTATTATTTTCTTTTCTCCGGCATATTTAAAACTAATCAAACCAGGATAATATCCTATGTAATATTCATAATCTTCTTTAGAATCATCTCCCAATACAGAAGAAAAAGATACAGCAGACAAAGCAGCAAGCGCGGTTTCGTATGAGTCGCTTGCAGATACATGCGACCTGTCACCAAATTCCCAAATATAACTATAGGCATTAAGCGAATAATTTGAAACAAAAAAAGTCTCTCCAGCAACTACACTTGCAGGACATTCGAAATCAGCTTCTACATCCTTTGTACATCCTGTAAGCCACACTAAAGATACGGCTACCAAACAAGCAACAGCAAAACTCCAAATCCTTTTCATTTATTTAACAATTTTAATATTCATACTCTTCAATTTCTTCACTCGCACCTTTTATCAGATTAGGCGTTTCGTAAGTATATATGTATCCACAGTCTGCATTAACTGTATATTCCCTTGTCGATGGATAAAGTACATAGCCATCAAGTTGCGTGAACTTCAGATTATAGGAATACCCAGCCTCCACTTCGAGCGAATCCAAGGTTCTGCCAGGCAAATTTATCTGCTTGATGGTGCTGTTTGCTGCGCATGTTATGTCAACCTGATAGTTGTCGCTAGTAATGTTAACATACTTTATGTAGGCGGGACGACTTTCTATCGTAAATATAACTGAACCATTCTTCGGCAAAAACTTGGAATCGTTCACCACTTGTGGATGTTCAAAATAACCATCCTTTTGTGTTGCTACAAGATAATATGAACGTTCAACATCATAACTAGTATTTGCATCCGAAGCCCCAGCCGCAATAGTTCTGACAGATTCGAAATTTAAATTATCCGTAACCACCGCTTCGTAAGTAGAACGCGTATTGTTCTTTACAACTACAGTTCCTTCCTTCTTACAACCACTAAAAACTGCTGCCAAAACAACGACTGCCAAAATTTCAACTAATCTTTTCATTTCAATATAACTTTTGAATTAAACATATTTTTATTCCACAAAAATATATCACAAAACTCACTAAGTATCAATACAGTAACGACTTAACTATTGCAAATAACGAATGGCACACTAATTATCCGACAATACAAGTTTTCTTACCATCGGTAACTTTCGGCGACTGACAGGAATCTGCATTTTGCTTTGTTTACCGGCTGCATCAATGTAACTTACAGCAATTTTTGCCGACTTCTCATCGCAATGCTTCAATAGGCTGCGGTTTACGAAATAGCCGTTGCACACCTCTACAAGTTCGCCATCGCAAAGTTTCATTTTTCCAGCAATGTCACTTTTCAATTTGAAATCTACAAGGATTCCTGGCTTACGATTGGCAAAAATAATTCGCTTGTTACCTCCACGCCTAGCATTCGTATGTTCGCTGTCGCGAAGCGGAACAATGGCAACGATGTTGCGCAGTTCGACCTCGCACTCCTCCTCTCCTTTCATTTTCACAGGCACCAAGCGGCTCTGCATATTGCTAAAACACAACGAATAGTCGCATCCAGACACATTCAAATCTACCTGTATCCGCTTCACATGCACATCGCTGCGATCAGACATCAGAGTGCTAAGCTCCGAAATGGCGTATTCAATCGTTCTATGTGCTTCCATTTTTGCCATTGATACCAATGATTTACTGTCTTTCTACTTCAATAAAAATTTCAACTGCAAAATTACCCAATATAACCACTTGTTACTCAACAAAGTAACGAGTTGCATTAAAAACAGCAACAAAATATTCCAACACAGGCAACCCATTACTCTATTTAGCCGTTTATTACATGAGTACCGAAACTCAACTTTGCGTTCTAGCGGAGGGCGATGTATGAGGCATCGCCCTCCTGCATTACTATTTCTCACCTCGCGAATGCTGGAACTCAGGATTGTTCTTATTCAGCTGATTGGCATGGTTGTCGTTGTCGGGATTACCTTTTGGCATACTTGACCAAGGAGTAAACTCTAAGGAATCACAACCTATGGTTCTATATGGCATATATTCTTTAAACTTATCTGATAGCTTTTTATATAAATCAGAAGCATCCCCGACACCTTTACAAACAAACAACCCTGCTGATGTCATAAACTCCAGACCATCATAAATTGATCTGGCAAAACCATCTCTACTAGTTTCGGTTGTTCTTAACAACCTCATCGACACAATACTTACCGCAGCCAACTTATATTCACACTTAGCTGAATGAAGGGTTATAAACCATGAATAATTCAATGGACTTGAAATATCGCTCATTTCTTCATCATTTAAATCGTTATTACTTAAAATTTCTTCTTCATTTTGACTTTCCTCGACACGATAATATCTATAATAGTCATCGTCATCATCGTAGTCGTCATCATCATAATTGCTATAATATCTTCCTAGCATAATTAATATTTTTTGGCTCTTTAAATGAGCCGATGCACGCATCGTCTCTACGATATCACAAATAACATTATGTTAATTGTTTTTGTCTCTTCCCTTGCCTGATTTATGACCTTGCTTCTTGCTAGGCCATCCAGCTGTTTGTTTTGAACTTGCCATATTATACTTCTTTAATTATTAGTACTAGATTGCAATAGAAATGCACTGGACAATTCTCTTTGTACATCTCGCAATCTTTCTTCTTGCTCTGGTGTTCTACCTACAATTCTCTGCAACTGTCTGATTGTGTTCTTGTGGTCAAGAATATAATCCGTTGTGTACGGATTATGAACATCTGACTTTTGATCGTTTGACGATCTTTCGCTTTTCATTTCTTTTGCCATAATTCTTAATTTTTTTAAGTTATTAATAAAAATTTCCGTCAATCTGCTGTGATTGACGAAGCAAAAGTATTATAGCTTCTTAGAATATAAAGAAACGAATTTCGGACATTTTTTTTGCATTGATTATCCAATAGTTAGCAACTAATA
>JBGUHW010000055.1:0-5263 GCA_045112395.1 Bacteroidales bacterium | reverse complement strand
GGTGCCCCCCCACGACTCTACATCGCAGAACCCGACCTCTCATTTCATATAATATTTCCCTATCTATGTATAATATCCTCGTTCTCCCATCTCCCCTATACCTATTTATATTAACTTTGTCCGCTTTTATTTTAACTTTATATATTATACTGCGATTAATGGACAAAATATCTACATATATTCGGCACATGGCATCGTGTCGCGACATCAACGATTGTACAATCGCGTCATTGCGCGTCTCTACATCGAACATTAAACCTTGAACCTTAACCTTGAAACCTGAAACTTGAAACCAGAAACGAGAAACATTGAACCTTAAACCAGAAACTAGAAACCAGAAACGTGAAACATTAAACCTTGAACCTTAAACTTTAAACTATCCATTATAAATTCATAAAAAGTTTTCATATATGTAAATTTTTGTACCTTTGTATCGTGGAAAGAACCATACTATATTACAAACATTATTTTATTGACTTCTTCAATTCTCTGAATGCAGGAGCGCAACGAAAAATGGCGTATGTGATTGATGTTTTGAAAACACAGCAGCGTCCAGGAACAAATTTTGTAAAGCATATTAGGGATGGTATTTTTGAACTTCGCGTTCAGCATGAAGGAAATATATACAGGACTTTTTTCATATTTGACGAAGGAAATATTGTGATGTTGTTTAATGGTTTCCAGAAAAAGACACAGAAGACACCAGAAAATGAAATAGAAAAGGCAATTAAACTAAAAAATGAATATTATGCAGAAAAACAGCAATAACATAGGAAACTTTGACGAAGTATTAAACTCGTTGTACGGAAATCCGGGCACTCCGCAACGCGAGGAATTCCGCAGGGAGGCATACGCGTATTGCGTAGGGTCTATCATTCACGATGCCCGCAAGAGCGAAGGCTTGACCCAGCAGGAACTTGCCGAGAAAGTCGGAGCAAAGAAATCATATATTTCACGCATTGAGACAGGAAGCGTAGAGCCAAGCGCAGGACTCTTCCTCAATATACTCAATGTTTTAGGTTTAACTATTGCTCGACCATTATAAATTATCCTTGAACTATTGAACCTTAAACTTTGAACTTTAAAAACAAATAAAAACAGAAACATTGTACAGACGTGCCATGGCGCGTCTCTACATTAAACATTGAACATTAAACCTTAAACATTAAACATTGAACTTTAAATGAAAAACTTTATACAAATGAAAAATACAAACGAAATGAATGAATTCGTGAATCGCAATTCGCTTGTCGAAGGGCAGTCGAAGGACAACTCTCGTCTCTCAACTCTCAACTCTCGACTTTCGACTTTCACCTCTCGACTTTCGACTTTCAACTCTCAACTCTCCACTCTCGTCTTATTTGTCTTTTGCTTATTCTTTAGCGCTACGGTGTGGGGACAAAGCACGACATTAACCGTGTACGGAGATAATACAACCACCAATGAGTATGTCCCAATTTACGGTTATTGGAGTGATAGCAAATCCAAGTGCGAGTTTATTATACCTGCAGAAAAGTTAAGTGCAATGAATGGTGGTAACATATCTGCCATGAAGTTTTATCTTTCTAGTAGTGGTAATAGTAACCAAATTAGTGCTACATTCGATGTGTTTGTTAAGGAGGTAGATGCTACAACTTTGACGGCCTATACAGGAAACTCTGGTGCTACAACCGTTTACAATCAAACGATTACGATTAATACAAATGCTTCAAATGTAGAATATAACATTCCGTTCTCGTCTGATTATTCTTATAATGGAAGAAATCTTCTTATTGGCTTCTACCAAACCGGAAGTACAAGCTATAATCACATATATTGGGTTGGCGAATCACAGACCACTAATACTGCTTGGTATGGATATGGCGATGGGGCGGGCTCGGCTTCACAATTCCTTCCCAAGACCACATTTACATATACCATCCCAACAGTCTGCTTAGCTCCATCGGACCTAAGTTATACGGAAGTCACCGACAATTCCGTTACATTGAGATGGGCTGATTTAGGAACTGCAACACAATGGTGGATATTTTGGGACACACAGGAATATGCAGCCGCTAATCCTAGTTGGAGACATAATACAGGTTTTATTTCTCCTGTTGATAAGACATATACAATTACAGGACTAAATCCAGGTACTAATTATAGATTCAGAATATTTTCGGTATGTGGAGAAGGTGATTATCCTACTTGTAGCTGTCCAGACCTTGATGTTACTACGCTATGTACTACTCCTACCGACCTTGCCGTGACAAATGTCAGTGCAACAACAGCTTCATTGGATTGGACAGGAACAAATGGAGATTATGTGGTGATGCTTAAAGAAGCCTTGTTTTTCGCAGATTTCGAAACAACCGATTTTAGTCAGGGAGATTTCGAACAAGACGGCTCTTATCCTTTTGATGTTGTGGAATTAGATGGCAATTATGTCGCAAAAAGTAGCAATGGTGGTGTTGGTAGTTCTACATCGTATATGGAGCTTCAAGTTGATCTTCCTCAGGCAGCAACACTAAGTTTCAATTATTTGTGTCAGGGCGAAGGAACTAGTACATTCTGGGATCACTGCGATTTTGAAATCGATGGCGAGGTTCAATTTACTCATGGTGCTGACCTTAGTGGATGGCAAACCTATGAGGTTTTATTACAATCTGGACAGCATACACTCAAATGGAGTTATACAAAGGATGATTCTGTGGATCCAACTGGAGACTGTTTCTATGTTGATGATATAATCATTAGTTCTGGCACATGGTCGGAAGTTGGAACTCCAACTGAGAGCGCATATACCATAAATAACCTATCTCCGGAAACAACATATTTGGCAAAAGTAAAAAGAGTTTGTGAAGATTGTGAAAGTAATGAAAGTGATATTGTAACATTTACCACATTGGAAGGTTCTTGCCCCAAGCCCATAAGCCTTACAGCTGGTACGCCAGGCCCAAGAAGTGTTCAATTGAGTTGGACAGCTCAAGGTACTGAAACCCAATGGCAGATTTGCGTAAATGGTAACGAGAGTAACCCAACATTGGTAAGCGAAAATCCTTATACTTTGGGCGGTTTAACACCAGAAACAACTTACACGGTTAAGGTTCGTGCCTACTGCGATGCAAGCGAACAGAGCAACTGGAGTAACGAAATTAGCTTCACAACCGATGTTGCTTGTCCTGTTCCAACCGATCTGGATGTTACCAATCTTACGCCAACAAGCGCAACATTGAACTGGACGGGTTCTGCTGATAGCTATAATGTGCGCTATAGGATTCCTGCTCACGATGAGGTCCTTTTCTTTGATGGTTTTGAAAGTGGAGATCTAAGTAATTGGGAAACTTATGCAACTGACTATACTTCTTCAGAAACAGACTGGAATGTATATGATTTTGGATCATATAGTTATGAAGGTAATTATGTGGCATGGTCAAGAAGTTGGGATGGATCCGAACCTCACAGTGTTCAAAACTGGCTCATTACGCCTCAAGTGACACTTGATGGTTTCTTGAGTTTCTATATGATAGATGATGGGACATATCATGAGCAAATATATGTATTAGTTTCTACAGGAGGAGAATATTCAATGTTAGCTGAACAGCCTGGTCAGGCTTCAGATTCGTGGACAGAATTCACTGCCGATTTGAGGAGTTACGCAGGTCAACAAGGTCGTATTGCGATTTTTCATGAAGATTATGATAAAAATTATATTGCCATTGATAATTTCAGAATTTATCGGCCTGTTGCTGAAGGTAGTTGGATAGAAACAACCTCAAGTGAGAATAGCATTACCATCAATAATCTTACTTCCGGATTGGAATACGAATGGCAGGTGCAAGCCGATTGTGGTGGAGATGGAGAAAGCTCTTGGTCTGCCATTTCTAACTTTACCACTCCTTCACCTTGCGATACTCCTATCGGACTTACAGCTGAAGTGGCGTGTAATTCTGCAGCCCTTAGTTGGTCTGACTATACAGATACATATAATGTTCGATATAGAGAAGTTGAACCCACTGCACCAGCAACCATCATCTTGAATGTCCCTTCCGATATCTGGGGAGATGGTACAGGATATCAGTTAATCCTTGATGCCGACCACAATACATACGGCAACACCATCCCAACATCGGGCAACTTCACCGCCGGCAGTTTTTCTGGTTTCGAATATACAGTTCCTGAGAACGCAGAGTGCAATGCTAGTACGAACACTATAGTAGTAAATGGTAGCGCAACCATCACGATTCCTGCTGGTGTGTACGACTATGTTTTCCTGAATCCAGACCCCAGCAGTGGCACTTATTACATAGCTAGCAATAATGGATTTCCAGGTCGTGGAGATGATTACGAATTTGAGGCTGGTATGACTTATGAATTTGTCCTTTCTGTAGACAACAATGATTACATTACTGCCAACATCACTGATAATAATTCTTGGACACTAGTAGAAGGCGTTAGCAATCCATACACGCTACAGAACTTAAATTACGAGACTACTTATAAAGTTCAGGTACAAGGTGCCAACTGCGATGGCAATGGTGCTACTTCCGACTGGAGCACCGCCACAACTTTCACAACGCCAGTTGCTCGTACGCTTACGATCAACTATACTTATTCTGGCGGAGGTCAGGCTGCCGCTACTCACACGGAAACATTATGCGGTGGTGCAAGCTATAGCGTTGCCTCGCCAAGCATTACTGGTTATACTCCTAGCCAAGCAACGGTAAGTGGCACTATGCCTGATAGTGATGTTACGGTCAATGTGACATATACAATCAATAGCCACACAGTTACCTACGCTTACACAGGCACAGTTCCTGCTGGCGCACCTGCAGTACCTGCTTCGCAGACATACAACTATGGAGCAATAGTACCTGCCGCGTCTGTACCTACACTCGAGGGCTATACTTTCCACGGCTGGACTGGCGAGGTTTCAACAATGCCGGACAACGACGTGAACGTTACCGGCTACTGGACGGTCAACAGCTACACGGTAACCTACGCATACACAGGCACAGTTCCAGCCGGCGCACCAGCAGTACCCACTTCGCAGACATACAACTATGGAGCAACGGTACCAGCAGCTTCTGTTCCTACTCTGACAGGTTACACCTTCAGCGGATGGTCGGGAGAAGTAAGCACTATGCCCGCACACGATGTGAACGTTACCGGCTCGTGGACAATCAACCACTACACATTGACCATCGTTTACGAGTACGCCGACCATTCGACAGCATCGGCAACACACACCGAGGAGGTTAACTACAATGCTTCATACAGCGTG
>JBGUHW010000054.1:0-5333 GCA_045112395.1 Bacteroidales bacterium | reverse complement strand
TAATGGAAGCATACGCACGCCTCGGAAAACTTACAGCATCTGACACTACAACTGTAGATGTCAAGGACTTGCGCAAGAAATGCGAAGAAGCCATCCTTGACGACCTCAATACACCGATAGTGATTTCGCACCTGTTCGAAGCAGCAAAGGCAATCAATACCGTAGCCGACGGCAAAGGCACAATCTCGAAGGAAGACCTTGAGGAACTCCGTAGCACATACAAGCTATTCGTTGAGGACATTCTTGGTCTGCAGGTAGCCGACAATGGCGACAATGGAAAATTAGACTCCTACAAGAAAGCCGTTGACCTCCTCCTGAACATCCGCCTCGAAGCCAAGCAGAACAAGGACTGGGCAACCAGCGACAAGATTCGCAACGAGCTTACCGCCTTGGGCTTCAATATAAAGGACAAGAAGGACGGATTCGAATGGGATTTGTAAGAGGCGAACAGGCTAGAAGGCTTGCAGGCTAACAGGCTAACAGGCTAAAAGCCCAAAGCAACACCCTGCAAGCCTACAACATAAAAGGAATGAGAATATATGGAAATAATAGTTAAGGATGCACAGATACTAAATTTGGGAAATGCTGTATAATCCAAATTTTAAACCCCTCGAATTCGAAGGGTTTAGAAAAGAAGCAGGCCTTAATGCATTTACGATGTCCCCATCTCGTTGGATCAATGCGACAAATGCCATCGGAATCATATCGCAATCAGGAAGATATGGAGGCACTTACGCACAAACAGACATTGCTTTTGAATTTGCATCGTGGATTTCTGTTGAATTCAGACTATATTTAGTCAAAGAGTTCCAAAGGTTAAAAGTTGAGGAGCAGAAAATGCTCGGTTGGTCAGCAAAGCGCGAATTATCAAAAATAAATTACCATATACACACTAATGCAATCAAAAGCAATCTGATTCCAGAAGAAATTACGACAGCCCAGGCAAGTATCATATACGCAGAAGAAGCAGATGTTCTCAATGTGGCAATGTTCGGCATGACTGCCAAGCAATGGCGCGAAACCAATCCCGATTTGAAAGGGAACATTCGCGACTACGCCACAATCAACGAACTTATATGCCTTTCGAATATGGAGAATATTAACGCAGTATTAATCAACGATGGCGTATCACAACGAGAACGGCTTTTGAAACTTAACCGTATTGCCATACAACAGATGCGTATTTTAGAGAATGTCAACAACAAGAACCTTTTAGATTAAAATTATCTCTCATACAAATACCATTTGTGGTCGCTATTTGCGAGTTCAAACACAAACAATAAACACCTAAGATACCTTGGGTACACCTTAATTAAACAAATGAAGATTTTAAATATTTTACAGACGCAAAATTTGTGTCTCAATAGAAACGCCGAAGCCATAGAAACGGGCGCAGCCATTTAACCTTTTGACTATCAAAACACAAAAAAAGTTTTCAAAAAACGGCAAAAGCGTATTTTATTTTTGGAAAAAATGCAATACCTTTGCAAATTGAAAATTTTGGTCAAAAATGGGAGAAACTGAATATAGAGTACAGTTGTCGAATATAAGTACAAATGTAGATCGAATTGTATCGCTCTGCAATTCTCTCATTGAAAAGAACGCCAAATTGACAAAAGAGAACGAGAACTTGAATAATGAACTTAACATAAAGAAAGAAAGATTAATAGAAATAGAAAAAAGATACAATGACCTGAAGCTGGCTCAAGCCTTTAGCAGTCCGATAGCTGGTGGCGACAAGGAAGCCAAGCAGAAGATCAACAAAATAATACGGGAAATAGAAAACTGCATTACTCTTTTAAAAAAGTAGTTAGAAAACAATGGAATACAACGAAAATTTAACGACAACAACCATAACCCTGAACATTGACAGCAGGAGCTACAAACTCAACATTTCCAAGGATGATAAAAGGAAAGAGGAGCTACTAAGGAAGTCGGCAGATGTTATGAACTCGTTAATTGAACACAAAAGGAAAACTACAGCGGGAATCCTTACCGACGACCGCGACATCGTTGTGCTTGCACTATTGAACTTTGTATATAAAACTTTAAGCAACGAAATCAATGCCTCCAAGAAAAACGAACAATTGGAGGACTCTATAATAGAGCTGAAAAACTTGAATTTTAAGCTGGAAGAAATTATCGAATCATTCAACAAACTTAACTACAAAGAGTAAACGTTCTTTTAAATATATTCGTGGTTTTAAATATTGCCCGTATAAGTCTTTAAGAGGCTGAAAAACTTAACAATTTAAACACAATTGGAGCATCTCTCTGATTATGTACGACAGGCCTTATGGCTCTTAGGAGCCAGTTGCTTCGCAACCGTTGGAAGCCGGAAATAGTTTGGAGGCTCCGCCCATTCATATCAAGGGGTTTTTTCACGGTTAAAGACTTTGCGGGTTTTTTGTTTTATTTTAAATATATATATATGAGCACATTAACTATTGGAATCATCATCGGAGTCGCAGCCTTTGCGGGCGGTGCAGTATTATCATTTTTCCTTTGGGATCACATTCTTGTTAAGAAAAAGAACAAGATTGTCAGCGAAGCCAAGACTGAAGCAGAAGTCATAAAGAAGGAAAAGGAACTCGCCGCAAAGGAAAAATTCCTGCAACTGAAAGCCGAAAACGACAGAAACTTCAACGAAAAGAATCAGAAGATTGCCGCTGCCGAAAACAGAATCAAGCAGAAGGAAGCCAGCATAACCACTAAATTGGAAGAAATGCAACGCGCAAAGAAGGAAACCGATACCCTCCGCGAAAACCTGAACAAGCAGATTGAACTTGCTGAAAAGAAGGCAGAAGAACTTGACAAGACACACAAGGCACAGGTTGAAAAACTGGAAAGCCTTTCTGGAATATCATCAGAACAAGCAAAGAAGGAACTCATCGAATCGATGCAGGAAAATGCTAAGGCCGAAGCGATTACCCTCATAAACGACATTATTGATGAAGCCAAGATGACCGCTAACAAGGAAGCAAAACGCATTATCCTCGAAACCATACAGCGAGTAGCAACCGAAACTGCAATTGAAAATGCCGTTACCGTATTCCACATTGAAAGCGATGAATTGAAAGGCCGTATCATAGGTCGTGAAGGCCGCAACATCAGGGCTTTGGAAGCTGCTACCGGCGTTGAAATCGTTGTTGATGACACCCCTGAAGCTATTCTGCTTTCGGCATTCGACCCTGTAAGACGCGAAATCGCAAGACTCTCTCTACATCAGCTAGTTACCGATGGTAGAATCCACCCGGCACGCATCGAGGAAGTCGTAAACAAGACCACCAAGCAGATTGAAGAAGAAATCATTGAGGTTGGTAAGCGCACCTCGATAGACCTTGGCGTTCACAACTTGCATCCAGAACTTATCCGCCTCATCGGTAAGATGAAATACCGCTCATCGTACGGACAGAACCTGCTGCAGCACTCACGCGAAGTTGCTAACCTCTGCGCAATTATGGCTGCCGAACTCGGACTGAACACCAAACTTGCAAAACGCGCAGGTCTGCTTCACGATATAGGCAAAGTTTCGGACGAAGAACCGGAACTTCCACACGCAATATACGGCATGAAGCTGGCAGAAAAATACAAGGAAAAGCCAGAGGTTTGCAATGCAATCGGTGCTCACCACGATGAAACCGAAATGACAAGCCTCATCGCTCCGATAGTACAGATTTGCGATGCTATTTCAGGTGCTCGTCCTGGTGCTCGCCGCGAAATAGTAGAATCGTACATCAAGCGTCTGAAAGACCTCGAAAACCTTGCCCTCTCCTACCCGAGCGTTGTCAAGACATACGCAATTCAGGCAGGACGCGAACTTAGGGTTATCGTTGGTAGCGAAAAGATTACAGATGCAGAATCAGAACAACTCAGCCTCGAAATCGCAAGGCGCGTTCAGGACGAAATGACATATCCTGGACAAGTTAAGATTACTGTCATCAGGGAAACAAGGTCGGTAAACTATGCAAAGTAAAGGTATTCTACACGATTCAAAGGTGCTGGTAACCGGCGGTGCCGGATTTATCGGCTCCAACATTGTTGAGCGTCTGCTGGCACAAAACAACACAATCGTCTGCCTCGACAATTTCTCTACAGGCAAGCGCGAAAATGTTGAACCATTCATGAGCAACAGCAACTTTACGCTCATCGAAGGTGACATCCGCGACCTAGAAACTTGTCGCAAAGCTTGCGAAGGAATTGAAATCGTACTCCACGAAGCTGCTCTTGGCTCGGTGCCACGCAGCATCAACGACCCGATAACAACCAACGCGGTCAACATCGGCGGATTCCTAAACATGATTGTAGCAGCAAGAGATGCCAAGGTAAAACGCTTCGTATATGCAGCAAGCTCATCGACCTACGGCGATTCCAAAACATTGCCCAAAGTCGAGGAAAACATTGGCAAACCGCTGTCGCCATACGCAATAACAAAGTATGTAGATGAACTTTACGCAAGCATTTTCGGCAAACTTTACGGCATGAGCACAATTGGCTTACGTTATTTCAATGTATTCGGTCAGAGACAAGACCCCGAAAGTGCTTACGCTGCAGTTTTCCCGAAGTTCATCAAGGCACTCATAAACCACAAGTCGCCAGTAATCTATGGAGATGGCGAACAGTCGAGAGATTTCACATACATTGACAACGTAATCCAAGCCAACGAATTGGCAGCAACAACGACAAATCCAGAGGCCGAAAATACGGTTTTCAATGTTGCATTCGGAGAAAGCAATTCGCTCAACGACCTTACTGCCGAAATCGTAGAAAGCCTATCGGAATTTGACCCTGAAATTGCAAAGGTCAAAATTGAGCATGGAGCAGTAAGGCTTGGCGACATCCGCGATTCGCTTGCATCTATCGAAAAAGCCAAACGAATTCTGGGCTACAATCCACAATTCGATGTCCACGAAGGACTGAAACATGCAATAAAATGGTATTACGAATATCTGAAATAACAAAAAAGCCCCGAATCGGGGCTTTTTTGTTGAACTTATTTTCCCATATCCTCCATTATATTCCTAAAACATTTCAAGCTATTCTCAATATTGTCAATTATTTCTGCAGCAATTTCTTCAGGTTCGGGAAGATTGTCAAGGTCGGTCAAGCTCTTGTCCTTTATCCAAAAGATGTCCAGATTAGTCTTGTCGCGAGCAATTATCTCATCGTAGGAGAACTTACGCCAACGACCATCAGGATTGTCCTCACTCCAAGTTTCGGAGCGCAGGTGACGATTGTCGGGATTATAGCACTTTATGAAGTCGGACAAATCCTCGAACATAAGCGGTGATTTCTTCAGCGTATGGTGAATGTTGGTACGGTAATCGTAAATC
>JBGUHW010000053.1:0-4352 GCA_045112395.1 Bacteroidales bacterium | reverse complement strand
GCTGCTCGTCCGTTCAAGACTCACCACAATACCCTCGACCAGACTTTGTATCTCCGTATCGCCGATGAACTTTACCTGAAGCGTCTTATAGTTGGTGGTTTTGATGGCGTTTACGAGTTTGCAAAGGACTTCCGCAACGAAGGTATGGACCGCTTCCACAATCCAGAGTTCACACAGATGGAACTCTATGTTGCCTATAAGGATTATAACTGGATGATGGACTTGGTAGAGGAAATGGTTGAAAAGATTGCAATCGACACCAACGGAAGCACCAAGGTTCAGGTTGGCGAAAATATAATCGACTTCAAGCGTCCGTGGAAGCGTTTTACAATGTTCGAGGCTATCGAGCATTTCAGCGGTATCGACATTTCAAAGATGGACGAAGCCGAATTGCGTGAAGTCGCTAAGAAAGTAGGAGTGGAGGTTAACGACAGCATGGGCAAGGGCAAGCTCATTGATGAAATCTTTGGTGAATGCTGCGAATCGAAGCTCATACAACCGACTTTCATTACCGATTATCCTATTGAAATGTCGCCGTTGGCAAAGAAGCACCGTTCGAAGGAAGGTCTTGTAGAGCGCTTCGAGGCTGTCTGCAATGGAAAGGAAATCTGCAATGCCTATTCGGAACTTAACGACCCTGTTGATCAGCGCTATCGTTTCGAGCAGCAGCTATTGCTTGCAAAGCGTGGTGACGAAGAGGCAATGATGCTTGATGAAGATTTCCTCACAGCAATGGAAATCGGTATGCCTCCAACGGCTGGCTTGGGTATCGGTATCGACCGTCTGTCGATGATTATGACCAATTCGGTTTCGATACAGGATGTTCTTTTCTTCCCACAGATGCGTCCTGAAAAGAAGGCGGATGCTTTCAATATCGAGGACTATACCGCGTTGGGCATCAGCGAGGAATGGGCAAAGGTCATCTACAAGTGCGGTATCACATCTGTAAAGCAGTTGAAGGAAATGAGTCCACAGAAGTTGCATCCGACATTGTGCGGAATGAACAAGAAGCACAAACTTGGCTTGCAGAATCCAACTGTTGAGGAAATTACAGGCTGGTTAAGCAAATAAATTTTTCATAATAACGAAAATGTTGATGATTGGGCGGAACCGAAAGGTTTCGCCTTTTTTTTGTGACTGCTTGTACTTGAATCTTAGTCGTTTGCAAATTCCTTTATCATCTTTCTGTAGTTAGAGAAGATGGTTGCACGCGAGACGAATCCAACATATTTGCCTTTGTCGATTACGACTATGTTGTAGTTGTTGGAGTTTTCGAAAAGTTCGGCTGCTTCCTGAACGCTCATGCCGTATTCTATGGTCGTTGTAGGATAAAACATCAAATCCTTTACCTTTGTGGTTTCGTACATTTCTGTCTTGAAAATCAAATGCTTTATCTGGTCGAGCCATACAAGCCCCTTGAAGTTGTTTTCCGAATCGACAACAACATATATTGTTCGAGTGGAATGGGAGATGACTTTTGTAAGATCGCCGAGCGTTGCATCTTCGTGGATTGTAAGGAAATTGCGTTCGATGTATTGTTCAAGTTTCATCATGGCAAGCATGTTGCGGTCGGCGTTGTGTGTGAGCAGTTCTCCGCGTTTTGCAAGCAGTATGGTATAAACAGAATTTGGCATAGCTGCGCGGGCAACGAAATATGAGATTGTCGATACAATCATCAGCGGTACAAAAAGCGAATATCCGCCCGTGAGTTCGGCGATGAGGAATATTGCGGTGAAAGGAGCGTGCATTATGCCGCCTATAAGTCCTGCCATTCCGATAAGTGCATAGTTGCCAACGGAAATTTCAAATCCCAAATACTTGCAAATGTGAGCAAAAAGAAGTCCGAGTATTGCTCCGAGGAATAGTGATGGTGCAAAAATTCCACCAGCGCCTCCAGCTCCGAAGGTGCAGCCTGTAGCAAATGCTTTTAGCAGCAGGATTAGTAATAGTATTAGTGCAATACCCCAGAATGAGTGTGCAAAATCTGCTGATGAGTAGAATGTGTTGGTGTATATTAAATCAAAATCGCCTTTTAGTGCGGCATTTATGCTTTCAAAGCCTTCGCCATAAAGGGTTGGGAAGAGGAAAATCAGCAGACCGAGTGAGATGGAACCGATTAAGAACTTTACCCAGTCGTTGTTTATTTTCTTGAACCATTCGGTTTGTGCTAGGTAAAGTTTTGAAAAATAAAGTGATAGCAATCCGCATAGGATGCCGAATACGACAAGGAATCCAGTGTCGCGGAGCATGAACGGGTCGGTGTGTTCTATTGGGTACACAACATTTTGTCCGAGGAAAAGGTAGGATGTTAGTGTCGCAGAAATAGATGCAGCAAGAAGTGGTAGGAGAGATGCTGTCGATAGGTCGAGCATCATCACTTCCATTGAGAAGATTATTCCTGCGATTGGAGCCTTGAATATTGATGCGATTGCTCCAGCTGATGCGCAGGCTATTAGTAGGATTACCTGCTTGTATTTCAGGTGGAAAAGTTGTCCCATGTTGCTGCCGATAGCAGCACCAGTCGCAACAATTGGACCTTCCAGTCCGACAGAACCGCCAAAGCCAACAGTGAGAGAACTTCCAATGATACGCGAAAACATGTTGTGTTTCGGGATTTTTCCCTCATTTTGCGACATGTTATATAATACCATAGGTATGCCGTGTCCAAGTTTCTTCTTGATGAAAATCTTCACGAAGGCAAGAGTGAGCAGTATGCCTATCGCTGGGAATATGAAGAACATATAATGTACATTGTAGGTGTCGATTATGGTTATAACTAACTCGCGGACAAGGTGTACCGAATTTTTCATTACAACGGCTGCCAAGCCAACGGCAATACCCACAATGAAGGCTAGTATCGTCATGAAAGTACGGTCCGACATGTTTCGCACACGCCAGAACATAAATTTACGATACCGTTCCTTAAAGTTTATCTTCATCTTATCGTTGAAAATCGGTTGCGAATATGGGATTTTTTTTTCAATACCAGCGGAAAAAACTGAAAAAACTTTGATTATTCTTTTTGGAATGTTGATGGGGTGTTTTTATGCCCTAGTTAACTCGCATTGTTTATGTCCGTTCTCTTTTTCTGAAAGAAAGAAAAATGTGTCATTTTGTCGTTGAATTTTGCTTAGAATGGACAAAATGTCTATATAACTGACTGGTTGTCAGTGGAAATATGCGAAATTGGGCATTGGCCTACGGTTTGCTATATCCACTCACGAACCTGCAAAAGTGGCAGGCTGGACAAGAAAAAAAGAATTTAAATTATAGGAGATTTGATTATGTTACCAGTAGTTAGACATTCGAGAAGAAACCAGAATTCGAGCGCATGGCTTCCATCTATGTTTGAAGATTTCTTCAATGACGATTTTTTGAGCGTTCCTGTCAGCAGGCAGTTCGCTACACCTGCTGTGAACATTAAGGAGACAGAAAAGGATTACGACATCCAGATTGCAGCTCCAGGTATGACAAAGGATGACTTCAAATTGAGCATCAACGAGAACAATGAACTCGTAATTGCCCTTGAGAAGAACGAAAACAAGGAGGAGAAGAACGACAAGAACGAAAAGAATGGCACATGGTTGCGCAGGGAATTCTCGTATGCATCATATTCGCAGAGCTTCGTAATTCCTGAGGATGTTGATGTCGAAGGAATTTCGGCAAAAATAGAGCATGGCGTCCTGAATATCGACCTGCCTAAGAAGGAAGTTGTAGAAAAGGCTCCAGCAACTCGACAGATTACAATTCAATAGTTGTATTCAGTTTTATAATTTTAACGGCGATTGCTTATGCGGTCGCCTTTTTTTTGTTTTGGACGATGCATGCATTGTCCTTTTTTATGAGGTAGCAATGTTACCTTATGCTTTATGAATGAGATTACCTTTAGAAATTTACAGTTGTTCCCTTATCAATTCCGTATTTGTCGCAAAGACCTGCATTTATTTCGATTACATACATTGCAGGGGCTTCAGATGGGAGAGATGTGTCATCCAATGTGTTGGTATTCTTGCATATACTTACGACTTCTCTTTTTGCGTTTACATAGATGATGTCAAGTGGTATCAGAGTGTTGTGCATCCAGAACGAGCGCCAGTCTTCGTAGGGGAATATGAAAAGCATACCCTTGTTTTCATCCATTTCCTTGCGGAACATTAGTCCGCGGGCATGTTCTTCCTCGTTTGTCGCCAGCTCTATGTCGATGCTGAAAATTACCGAATCGCTAGCATTTATGAATTGCAGTTCGCCGTCCTTGCGGAATTCTGGCGGATTGTCAAAGTCGTATTGTTTTACTTTCAATTCTTTTGATGGTTTGTTGCCGTTGATTGGACCTTTGGGTTTTGGTGTTTTGT
>JBGUHW010000052.1:0-15729 GCA_045112395.1 Bacteroidales bacterium | reverse complement strand
CGGGTTGCACCCCTGGTCGCCGCTTGTCGCTGTCGTTGATATAACCGGCTTCTCGGTATCCTGAGTCCAAGTGTAGGTGACGGTCTTCGGTGTTGCAGGATTGCCGCAGTCGTCAGTATAGTTGGCTGTCCATGTCTGGGTGTAGCTGCAGCCGCTGTGGCTCGGTCCTGAGGTAGTGACGTTCGTTACTGAGCCGCTGCCGGTGCAGTTGTCCGTGTATGTGAATGTAGGCGCTGTGATCGTGCCGGGGTTGCACGCTCCATTGGGATTGCTGCTAGTTGCTACTGCGATTGTCGGAGGCACATCATCGTTCACTGTTATATTAATAGGTGTTGCATCAGCAGTACAACCATTGTTATCCCTAACACGCAACTTTATCTGATATGTATTCCCACAAACAGACGAACCAGTAGGTGCTGTTGCCGTATTGGTAACCGAAGTTGCTGTTGTCGCTGATGAAGTAGTTGTAGCAAGCGACATTCCTGTTGGAGAGGTACTCCAAATATATGTATAGTTAGGAGTTCCTGCTGTTGTCACTCTTCCTGTAAGGCCAATTTGAGAACCTGGGCATACAGACGTCTGATCTGCCGATGCAGTAACAGCCATTGCCGTAGTAGGTTCCGTTACCGTAATAGAACCAGTTGCCGAACATCCACCAGCATCCCTAACCGTAACTCTATATGTCCCTGCTGTAACCGTTATTGAATTAGTAGTTGAATATACATTCGTATTACTTGTTCCATTGCTCCATGTGTAAGAAAATGGAGCTACCGAATTGGGATTAGTAATAGTTGCGGTTGCAACACCATTGTCACCTCCACGACATTTGACAGGTGTCATCGTCATATTTACAGTCGGATTGCTAATCAGCACTGTAGTTGATGCCGTACTCGTACAACCAGTAACATCTTCAACTTCCACATTAAATGGAGTATCGCTTGTTATATTAGTAGGTGATATAGAAAGTGTTGTTTCTGTAGTATTCCAATTATATCTAAATGGAGAAACACCTCCACCAGCCGTTCCCGCTGTCAGAATTGTACCATCTCCCGAACATACATGTAGATTTCCACTAATTGTCGCATCAAATGATTCAGTTACATCAAAATCAACCTCTATAGGGCTATTAGTACGGCATCCAAGATTATCAATTACCGTTACATTAACATTATGATTTCCAGTTGCATCTGCAGGTGGATGTATAACTATTGCAGCGCCACTGCCTGTAGAACTGTCTTCTCCATAATTACTCGGTGTTACTTCCGTACCTGCCACATATACATCGTAGGTCCATGGGTCAGGGAAGAAATCTTCTGAAAGAGAAATCTCCCAATTGAAAATATAGCCGTTATCTTCTTCCCAACTATCGCAAACCATTATCTTCCATGTTCCATTAAGAGGACAACCAACAAGACTACCAAAACTCTGAAACGGATGATATATATTTGTTTTATTTTCCATATCAGATGGGCGAACATAGTAAGGGGCTGCATCTCCTACAAGATTAACCTGCTCATATACATATCCATTACCGCTTGCATAAGAATAACCAAGGTTTGTCGCATTTGACCATACATAATCCATCCCTGTACCGATTGGGTTTGCATCTTCATCACACACATCATCCGTATCATCCGTTCGATTAGCAGAACCAAAAAATATGTATGGATGCATCCAACTATAATAATAATCACTCCAATATCTTCCTGGCCAATCATATGTATAATCGTCTAACGCCAACGCACTTGCGTTGCTGCCTGTCTGTGAAAAATAGTCAGGTAAAATTATAGAGGACCTTCCATCAGGACAAACAATTTTTATTTGAATGTCGCCAATGAACGAATGCTCCATATTTATCTTGATATAATTTATATCACCTGCCGACCTTATTGTTGCGCCATCAGTAAAGTCGTTGAAAGTAACAGGTGACTCGTAGCACTGTCCTAGCGAAGTACAATTAGGTCCATCAGGAATAAATGTCTGGATAGCTTCGCCCATTGCTGCTGTAACTTCATACGATTGGTCTGCTACCTGTATTTCCGAACCAGCACCCGAACCTATCGTTATTACTCTTTCTGAACCTTGGCAAACACCACTTCCTGCAGGAGATACCTGTGACGGCACAGTAAGTCCGCCCGAAACTCTTATCCTTCCGTAAGCGTATGCTGGACAACCATTTTCGTCTTTGGCTGTAAGAGTAATGTCATAACCGTGCACTATAGACGGCGTATATGTTGTAGTCTGAGCTAAAACAGATGTTGGATTTCCATCGTGAGGATTAATGTACCAACGCCAATAAGTCGCAGTGCCAGTTCCTGGTTGCACTACACCACTCAAAGACACGGGATCTCCCAAACAAACATCATAATAGTATCTACCATTTTCTATATCTTCGCTGTTCATCCCTATGCTCAGCGTTGATGAACTACAATCAATAATCGCTGTACATACCTCCACATCATCAATACCACAGCTATACCAAGAAGAGCTAGTATAATTCCATCTGAAAGCAATATACCTTCCTGCTGTACTTATAGTATTGATTTGAGCACTAGTAAGCGTATATGTGGTAACAGCGGTTGCAGCTGTAAGTGTTGCCAATGGTGTAAAACCGCTACATCCTGCCTCGGTATTGGCTGTAACATAACCTAATGTAAGAGTACCATAATTTACATTTTCATATCTATATTTGAAAGAAACACTCTCTATATTTTCATATCTAGGAAGTATGGCATAAACAGAATTGCAATTAGAACCAGCCATCATAAACAGGTGATTTCCAGTCATTGTACAATAACTAGTTTCATTTGAAACATGTGGAACATATCCATCTGCTCCTGTGTATCCTGGAGCAAAAGCACCCCATCCTGATGGAACGTTTCCATTTGCATTATATGCAACAGATGTCACACCCGAAAAATCCTCTGTATCACAGTCTGACGTACTACCAGTTGATATCCATTGTGCATAAAGAACTGTATTTGCTGTTATAGTAAAAGTTGCACCTTCGGCATAGCTTGTTCCCGAACCATTTGCTTCTGTGTTCCAACCATTGAAAATATAACCCGATGGAGCAGTGAAACCGTTATACTTCACTATTACGGTACTGCCACTTGCGTATGGACTATTGCCATCTGTCATTATACCATAACCTCCGTTGGGATCATAAGTTACAGTATATGTAGTAATAGGAGCCGTTACAATCAACTTGTAGTCTTCCGATTCTCCATAATTATAACTACCACAAGGATCGGAAGGAGCAGCCGTATACCAGTCCTGCAAGATTCTCACCCTATATTCACCAGCAGGGGTCGCCGAAGGAATCGTATAATCGGCAGAATAAGTACTCGAATAAGATGTAGTATTAAGCACCATGTCTGAACCCTCTAATCCATCATTATCAAAATCAATCCAAATAGCAAAACCGTATGTACTACTACTAGAACTTGGAGTGATAACACAAGTTATTGTACTCCCCGCATTAACAGTAATGCTTCTACTATTATAATAATCAGTATTACCGTTTGTAGTGCCTGAGGAACTACTGTTCAGTAATGTACTTCCACCACTAGTTACAGTAAAATTTGAAATATATCCATGATCAGATGAACTCCACGACGGAACACAATCTGTCGGAATAGAAGAATCACATGTCCTAGATATTGTAAAATCACCTGTTGCAGTACTGCTACTGCTCCAATATGCAACATAAACATAATAGGTAACTCCACTTGTCGTAGTAAAAGTTTGTGTTTCTGTTCCTCCAGATCCAGCAGCATCTATTTCATACAACAATGTTAGACTTCCACAAGAACCACTATATATAACCATCCCATGGTCATACCCTGAAGCAGCGACTGAGGTAATCGTTGTTTCATTTCCATTTCCAGTAAAAGAGTACCAAACACCATAATTTGAAACCGAGGCGCTGGTACCATGCGCCACGCCAGTTGTTCCTACTGTAGTTCCTGCGAGATTAGCTGTTCCACACGGCAAGGAAGTCGCAGTTGCACAAGTTGAATTTGTAGGTGCCGATGCATTTGTACACACTTCTATGCTCGCTATCCTACGATGACTACTTGTACCAGCAACCGTAAAAGTAACAGATGTTGCGGAGCCAGACCATGAACCATTGCTATATGTGCCAGTATTTGCGGTGATAGTATTGCTATTATCTCCAGAACCGAAAGTCAGATTGATGATTCTTATGGGATCTGAACCAGTTGTTGATACAGTAAATGTATTCCCTCCATATGCTCGTATCGCTGTTCCTGTTGTGTAGTATGCTGGGGCTGTTGAACCTGATGCTGTATTGAATACCACACTTATATCGCTACATATAGCAATTGGAATCGAATTTACAACAGTTGCATTGGCATACCCTAAATCCGAAAAAGTGATGGTTGTACAGTCATCACAAGATGCTACCCACTGGGCATAAAGTGTAGTGTTTGCTGCTATGGAAAAAGTTGCACCTGCTGCATAACTTGTTCCCGACCCATTAGCAGCAGTATTCCATCCTGCAAACACTTTGCCCGATGGTGCCGTAAATCCATTGTTCATTACTGTTACGATACTACCACTTGTATATGGACTATTGCTGTCTGTCATTGAACCAGAACCGCCATTGGAGTTGTAGGTGACTGTGTAGGTAGTAGAAGCAGAAGAACTCGAACATACCTCTACATCATCAATGGCAACCGAATAAAATGATGTGGTACTTCCTCCGTAACAAAATGCCAAGTAACCATTATTATTGTTTATTGTTTCAATATTTGATGAAGATAGGGTATATGAACTCCAAGATGTTGTAACATCTGGCGTTGCCAACACTGTATATGTACTATAACCAGAATTGGTTGTTACATACCCAACCGTAAATGTTCCATATGATGCACTTTCATATCTGTAATAAAATGTTACCGAAGAAATATCACTGTACGATGGTAATATTGCATAAGCATATTGATCTGATGAATTTATTGTCAACAACAAATAATTTCCATCATAATTTCCAATATATGAATAACTACTATTGTTTGATACTCGTGGTATATAACCAGACGAACTATTATTGTACGAACGCCAATCTGTAGGAATATAACTAGTCGAAGCACTGTATGAAGCAGCCGTCACCCCCGAAAAATCCTCGGTATCACAGATGTTAGGTGTTGTATATGTAAAAGTAGTCTTGGGAGCGAAAGAAACAGCATCACCTGTTGTAGGCACCGAACTTGTGTTTCTACTTTGAACCGAATAATTTGTACTTCCGCTTTCTCCATAGAAACTCATTGAAGTATAACCGCTTCCAAGAGATGTTATTCTAACGTCAACAAGCAAATTGCCACCAGTGTAAGTGTAGGGTGAGCTGCTAAAATCAAACACTACTGTCGTGCCACTAACACTCAAAGTCCCCGAGTAAACTGGAGAACTTGTTATGGAAATGTAATTAACAGTACCTGTACTAAAACTAGTTGATGTCGTAGTACCTAGTCTAACCTCAAAAGTTGAACCGTAAGTCTTTGTCACAGAAGAGCTCAGATAATATGTCAACTTTGTAATTTGACCTCCTTGCATGCCTGTCAGCTCCGATGACGGATAGATGGTTTGCGTGTGCTGGTAGTTATCATCAGCATATAGTCCTTGTACTGGAATCGTAGCATTCGTTCCTGTTCCATCATATACAGTTAGTTCATCCGCTTTAGTATTTACACAAAACAGCAAGCAACTCCAAAAAATTACAACCAATCGTACAAAGTTCTTCATAAGAATCTATGTTATTTTTTCTTTAACAATCAAAAAAACAATCTCTACATGCATATCGGAATCGCCTATGAATCAACGCGATAAAATCCCAATATACCTCAATACACAATTTTGCGAAAATACGCAAATGTTTTCTAAAATAAAAGAAAAATCTACTACAAAATATTGCTATTTTTTCATATTAGCAAAAATATAACCATACCATCAGTTAGTATAATTATATTCTAATGTATTTTACATAGAAAAGATTTTTTGAAAAAAAGTCAAAATTCAAGGATAATTGATTGATAACAAAGAAGTTGTATATTAAACAAAAAAAAAGTCCGCCTTGCGAGCGGACTTCTTTATCTTCAATACAAAATCCTTATCCCTTGAGTGCTTCGGCACCGCTGGTGATTTCGGAAAGCTCGTTTGTAATGGCAGCCTGACGTGCCTTGTTGTACATGAGCGTGAGAGTCTTGATGAGCTCGGTTGCATTGTCGGTTGCCTGATGCATTGCTGTCATACGGGCTCCCTGCTCGGCTGCAAAGCTGTCGAGCACCGACTTGAAGAACTGAATCTTCATCGACTTAGGTATCATGTCGTCAACAATCTTATCGACAGTAGGCTCAAAGATATAGTCGGATTTCTTGGCTCCTTCGCCTGCCTCGATGGTGAACGGAAGGAAAGTCTCAACCTTCTGCTCCTGCGAAGCAGCATTCTTGAAGCTGTTGTAGATAAGGTCAACTCTGTCGTACTTACCATCAACAAAATCCTTCATTATCGGTTCTGCAATCTCTGCTGCGCTTGCAAAGTTCAACTTGTCGAAAATTTCTTCGCTATGTGCAACTACTTCAAATTTCTGCTTGACAATGAAATCGTTAGCCTTCTTGCCAAGGCAAATGAACTTGACGTTGCCCTTTTCGAGCTGGGTAGGATAATTCTCCTTCACATGAGCCATAGCTTTCTTACAGATGTTGGAGTTGAATCCTCCGCACAAACCTCTGTTCGATGCCATAAGCACGATGAGAACTTTCTCCACTTTGCGAACTTCGCCATAGCAGCTTGCGTGGTTCTTGTCGAGGCTTGAACTGACCTCGGCCAGCACGTCGCGCATCTTGTCGGCATACGGCCTAATCTGCAAGACTCTGTCCTGAGCCTTCTTCAGCTTTGCCGCAGCAACCATCTTCATTGCAGATGTTATCTGCTTGGTTGACTTTACAGAACTGATTCTATTTCGTATATCTTTAAGTCCTGCCATACTTGCTTAATTATTTTTTGTATTTCTTAGTTAAATCCTTTGCGACTTCGGTAAGCACATTGGTAATTTCGTCGGAATATTCGCCCTTTGCAAGACGGTCCATGATGTCCTTGCGGCTTGTGTTCATGAACTCTATGTATTCCTTTTCAAATTCGCGTACCTTGTCGATTGGAACGTCCTTCATAAGACCCTTGGTTCCGCAGAAGATGATAGCTGCCTGTTCCTGAACCTTTACAGGCGCATGTTCTGGCTGCTTCAAGATTTCAACGTTCTTACGGCCCTTGTCGATTACCGAAAGGGTAACTGCATCGAGGTCGGAACCGAACTTAGCGAAAGCTTCCAGTTCGCGGAACTGAGCCTGGTCGGTACGAAGGGTACCTGCGATTTTCTTCATACACTTGATCTGTGCCTTACCACCTACACGCGATACCGAGATACCTGCGTTGATAGCGGGACGGATACCTGCGTTGAACAAGTTCGACTCGAGGAATATCTGTCCGTCGGTGATAGAAATCACGTTGGTCGGAATGTATGCCGAAACGTCGCCTGCCTGGGTTTCGATGATAGGAAGAGCGGTCAACGAACCACCACCTCTTACCTTACCCTTGAGGCATTCGGGCAAATCGTTCATCTTGGCTGCAATCTCGTCGGACTGGATAATCTTTGCAGCTCTTTCGAGCAGACGTGAGTGCAGATAGAAAACGTCACCCGGGTAAGCTTCACGTCCAGGTGGACGACGGAGCAACAACGAAACTTCACGGTACGAAACTGCTTGCTTCGACAGGTCGTCGTAGATGATGAGGGCGTGACGTCCAGTATCTCTGAAGTATTCGCCGATTGCAGCGCCTGCGAAAGGTGCGTAGTACTGCATAGCTGCCGAGTCGGAAGCCGTTGAAGTAACGATGATGGTGTAGTCCATAGCACCGTAGCGTTCCAAGGTCTTTGCAACATTAGCAACGGTAGAACCCTTCTGACCGATTGCAACGTAGATACAGTAAACCGGATCGCCCTTCTCGAAGTTTTCCTTCTGGTTAATTATAGTGTCGATTGCGATAGCCGTCTTACCTGTCTGACGGTCACCGATAATCAATTCACGCTGTCCTCTTCCGATTGGAATCATGGAGTCGATAGCCTTGATACCAGTCTGCAACGGCTGGTCAACCGGCTGACGGAAAATAACACCGGGAGCAACTCTTTCCAGAGGCATTTCAAACAATTCGCCCTGAATAGGTCCCTTACCGTCGAGCGGATCACCGATTGTGTTAACAACACGGCCCAACATCTGCTCGCCTACCATAATGGAAGCAATACGGCGCATTCTCTTCACCACGTTGCCTTCCTTGATTTCGTCGCAAGGTCCTAAAACTACGGCTCCTACATTATCTTCCTCTAGATTTAAAACTATCCCCTTGGTGCCGTTCTCGAATTCGACAAGTTCGTTCGACTGAACATTGTCCAATCCGTAGATTCTAGCGATGCCATCTCCTACCTCAATAACAGTGCCGACCTCTTCCAAGTTGTTCTTGGTTGCGATGCCGTCCAACTGCTGCTTCAGTATCTGAGACACTTCGGATGGTTTAATATCTGCCATAAGTCGTATGTTTAATTAAATGTTATACCTATTAATAAATTGATCTCTGAAGTGACTGTTTAATTTCCTGCAATTGTGTCCTTACGCTCAAGTCGAGCTGCTGGTTTTCGATTCGCACGATTACACCGCCAATCATCTGCTCGTCAACCTTGTTCTTAAGGTCAACGTTCGACTTGTAAACCTCCTTGATACGGTTTTCGATGTCCTGCCTGAGGGCGTCGTTGAGAGGCTGGGCGGTTGTAATTACAACTTCCTTGCAGTTGTTCTTGCGGCGATACGAAGTCTCGAAGTTGCGGAGGATATCGACCACATATATTTCGCGGTTCTTATCGACAAGGAACTTCAGGAAGTTGAGCGACAAGTCGTCGATCTTTCCGCCGAACGAGTTGACAAAAAGGTTAATCTTGTCGGACTTCTTGACGATAGGGCTTGCCATCACCTCCTTGAATTCGGGCAGCGAAGCCAAAGTTTCGCGCACTACGCGGAAATCGGCATATACCTTTTCAAGCAGGCCTTTTTCCTCTGCAAGCTCGAATATGGCTCTAGCGTATCTGACAGAAATCTTGCTTTGGTTCATAACTAGTTGAATTTAATTTCCTTAACCAAATCGTTAACGAGCATTTCCTGGTCGGGAGTAGTGCTGATTTGCTTGCGAACAACCTTTTCGGCAACGGCAATCGAGAGGTCGAGAACCTGATTCTTGATGTCGGCCATAGCAGCCACCATCATAGCATCGCGTTTCTGTTCAGCCTCGGCCATAACCTTTGCGGCAGCCTTTTCAGCTTCCGACTTAGCCTGCGCAACGATTTGCTCCTTTATTTCACGCGCCTCCTTAAGCATCTTGTCCCTTTCGGCACGAGCCTCGTCCATAATCTTCTCGTTGTCGGCCTGAAGTTTCTTCATTTCCTCGCGAGCGATTTCGGCCTGGTTCAAGGCATCCTCGATGCTCTGGCTTCTTTTCTTAATAGCATTGTTGATGGGCTTCCATGCAACCTTGCCCAACACGATGAGCAATGTCAGGAAAATAATGGTGGTCCAAAAAACTAATCCTATTCCGGGCGTTACTAAATCCATAACTTATATACTTTTAATTTAACTTTTTCTGTTTTTAACGGGTAGCTCCAGCCAATCGCTGGAGAACCCGTTTGCTTTTGCACTGAATTAAGCGATCAAAGCAACTACAACACCGAACAGAGCAACACCTTCTACAAGAGCTGCTGCGATGATCATTGCAGTCTGAACTTTACCTGCTGCTTCAGGCTGTCTTGCGATAGCGTCCATTGCTGCGCTACCAATCTTTCCGATGCCTAAACCTGCACCCAATACTGCCAAACCGGCGCCAATTGATGCGATTGTTGTAATTCCCATAGTAACAAATATTAAAAATTAAACATTAAAAATTCTAAATCAACATTTTACTCGTGCTTGTGCTCAGCAACTGCCAGACTGATGAATACTGCCGAAAGCATTGTGAAGATGTAAGCCTGCAGGAATGCTACCAGCATTTCGAGGCAGTCCATGAACAATACGAATATTACCGATACCGGTGCTACGGCAATGGTCTGGAAGATGAATATCAGCGATACCAAGCTCAATATGATGATATGTCCTGCCGAAATGTTGGCGAAAAGACGAATCATAAGAGCAACCGGCTTAACGATGATACCCATGAGTTCGACAACTGCGAGTATAGGCTTTACGAATACAGGAACTCCGGGCATCCAGAATGTGTGGTGCCAGTAGTCCTTATTTCCGTTCAAGTTAATCATAAGGAAGGTGAAAATGGCGAGAACCATAGTCACTGCGATGTTACCCGTTACGTTGGCATTGCCGGGGAAGAACGGGATGAGACCAAGTATATTATTAAAAAGTATGAAGAAGAACACTGTCATAAGGTATGGCAGGAACTTGTCGGTCTTTTCGCCAAGATTGGGGTAGATAACGTCGTCCCTTACATAGAGGAAAACCGGTTCGAGGAAAGCTTGCAATCCTTTCGGACGGCCTGGGTTCTTCTTGTATGCTTTTGCGAAACTGATGAATACTATTAATAATATAATGGAAACGAGTATCATTGATGCTACGTTCTTTGTAATCGAGAAGTCGAGAGGTTTTTCGTTAGCGATTTCAGCTTCGGCGTTTGCCTCAAGGTATTCGAGGCTCTCGTGGAATTCCATTGCCTCGGTTGCTTCGCCGTTCTGGAAGGTAAGGCCACCCTTGTCGTTGGCAAGGTAAATCTTGTCGTTGGCGAGGATGTAGGTATTGTCGCCCTTGGTTACAGCTTCGTGTCCGTGGTGGAAAGCGCCCGACATGAAGAAGTCGAGATGACCGTTAGCGAAGACTATCACTGGCAGCGGAACAGCAACCGGAACTTCGACTTCCTGGCCGTTTTCCTCCTTGGTGTAGTCGAGGATGTGCCATACGTGCGAGTCCTTGATATGTCCCATAATCAAGCTGGTGACATCAAATTTTTCTTCCTTTGCAGCTTCGGGTTGTGCAGCATCCGTCGGCTCTGCAATATTTTGCGCAATTTCGCTCGATTCATCAATCTGTTTTGCTGTGTCCTGAGGTTGCATCTCCGTCTCCTGAGCGCAAACTGGTATTGCGAAAGTCAGCAATACACAAAGACTTAACAAAAACCAAACATATTTCTTCATATTCCAATTATGAATTTTATTGTAAGACCACAAATTTACATTTTCTTTTCTGAAAACTGCAAGTTTTTTTTAAGTTTTTGAAAAGAAATTTTTAGTGAATTAATAGTCAATGTGTTATATACAATAAAATTGTCGTACCAATGGTGTCTGGATTTACAACCTTTAGCTCACCGCAACGCCAAAAGTGCTGTATAAAGATTATATCTTCTTCAGCCATATTTCCATGAACCTATCGTAAACTGAATAGCCATTTTCGGCATGGAAAACAAGTTCCTTATTGATTAGCTGGGCGAGAGCCTTGTTTATGCTGCTTGTACCTTTAAGATTGTATTTCCTGATGAACGAATTGGAATTTATTGCTGGCACAATATGCTCCTTTGCTATCGCAACCAACAACTGCGCCTGATTAATTGTCAGGAAGTCGTAGATGCGTTTGTAGCCGTCAGTTTCGGCTTCTACAATCTTCATAACACATTCGTTTATGTCTGATTCGGTAACCTTTTCTGGTGCAAGTTCGAACAGTTTGTTGAGGATGTACTGCACATACCAAGTATGGCCTTCAACCATATTGTATATTTTTTCGAATGTGTCTTTATCTAAAGTTACTCCTATGGTTTTCATCCATTTGCAAGAAAACTCAAAATATGTTTCCATAGGGATTGGCTTCAGGTTCATCTTTTCTGTGCTCCGATAGAATGGGCGGGATGCCGAACTGAAAATGTCGTCCATAAGGTGCTGCTTGCTTCCCGAAAAAATGAAATGCAAATTAGGGCAGAATTGTATGTAGGAACGGAGCAGAGCTTCAGTTTCCGTTTCGGGATATTCGGAAATCTGTTGAAACTCGTCAATGGCAATTATACATTCCTTGTCCGATTCCTTTATGTATGAAAATATTTCGCCGAGTGTGTTTTGTGTGTCCTGTTCCTTGAAGTCGAGCGAAGCCTGTGGCAAGCCGCTTGCAATGTCGGTTGAAAAAACAACTCGACAACTTTTGAATATGTTAGCTATGGCAGATGCCGTTTTCTGTGGAAGGCTGTCGAGTTTGCCAATTACTGTTTTCCCGAGCAGAGATACAAAGTCGCCAAGTGATTTGGTGGCGAAAATATCCATATAGAGACATACGGCATTCTTGTTCTCCTTGCCTATCTGGTAAAAGGCATCTTTGATTAGTCCAGTTTTTCCCATTCTGCGCGGACTCATCAACGTAATGTTTCTTCCGTTCCTTAATGCAGAAATCAATTCTTTCCTTTCGGTGTCGCGACCACAGAAATATTCGTGTCCTGCATACCCTAAAAGAAGAAATGGATTGTATAGTTTATTCATATTCAATAATTTATTTAAATTGCACTTTTAGTGCTGCACCAAAAGTGCTGCAAATATAATGATAAATTATTTATCCGCAATAATTTTTCTGCAATCTTCTGGACACCAATGCAAAAAGCAACAAAAAAAATCGAAACAGAATCAAAGATTTGAAAATTGGTTATGGATTCCAAGCATGCATTGCGAGGATACATTTTTTTTTGTCAATTATCCATTGTTAACCTTTAGCTCGCGCTAGCAATCGTCAATTGCTAATTCCCTTTCGCCCATCTTTCTTTTTCTTCCCTACTTGGCGCTTTGCCATGCCACTTGTAGTCGCCCTCGATTTCGGGAACGCCTTTGCCCATGGTGGTGTTGGCAATTAGGACTTTGGGCTTATCGCCAGTCATGCTATCGAAGGTGCTGACAAGCTCCTCGATGCTATTGCCGTTGCATTCGTAAACATCCCAGCCAAACGATGCCCATTTTTCCCGTAGCGGCTCAAGATTCATCACGACTTCGTTTGGACCATCGATTTGCAGACGGTTGCGGTCGACTATTGCGACAATGCCGCCCAACTTGTGATGTGCTGCGCTCATTGCGGCTTCCCATACCTGCCCCTCCTGGATTTCACCATCGCCACATACGCAGAATATCTTGCGACTACAACCATCCACTTTGTCGGAAAGCGCCATACCAACGCACACTGACAATCCTTGCCCGAGCGAACCCGATGCAGACTCCACTCCTGGCAGTCCCGATGCCAACGATGGATGTCCCTGCAAACGACCGCCAATCTTGCGCAAGGTCAGAAGTTCTTCCTTTGGAAAGTATCCTGCGTTGGCAAGTGTTGCGTATAGCACTGGTGCAGTATGTCCAATGGAAAGTATGAGCTTGTCGCGGTCTGGCATCTGTGGATTGTGCGGATCATGCTTCATGGTGTGAAAATACAGCACTGTAAATATGTCGGCAAGGTCAAGCGAACCACCGATGTGTCCCGAACCAGCCTCACACAAAGAATCAATTATGTCGTGGCGTATGTTGGCAGCAATGCCTTCAAGACGCCTGAGTTCCGTTTTGTCCATTAGTGAATTGGGTATTTTATGTTGGTCTTTATGATGTAGGCCTCTGGATATTTTGCCAAAAGCTCCTTCATCAGCACCAAAGCATCGAAACGTGTCATAAAGTCGCCAACATGAACCTCGAAGTTCGGTTCTACGAAGGTTACGTATGCCTCGTGGTCATCGTTGCTGCAAGCCGAACGGATAGCGTTTGCCCGAGAACGGGAGTCTTGTGTATTCTGAGCGAAAACCTTCACTCTGTAGCCAGGGAAACCGTCACGCTTCTTGTTTAGTCCGACACAAGTTTCCATGAAATTCTTGACAGCGTAATCCTGCTCAATTTTCACTTTACCATTGTATGTAGAGTCGCTGAAATACTTTATTCGCGATGGCGTTATGTTCTGCCCAAACATTTGCATCGAACAGAAGGCTATTATGAATATTACTACGAACTTTTTCATCGGAATGAAATTTTTGCAAAGGTACTAAAAAATCTTGAATCTGCTCAAATTCTCCTGATGGTCAACCTTTATTTTTTTCGACACGATAAACTTCGACACCTTCACATATCCCGACAACTTTAAGGTTGCACCTCCTTTGGCAAACGCATTCGTCAAGGTAATCGGATCCTTTACAATGTCCTTGAACGATGCATCGTAATTTATTTGATATGCGTCCTTTGACTTGGGATTAATATGAATTTTCTCTTTCTTGTTAAGGCATCCGATAGGAATGTCGTTTATGGTCACATCCAGTTTTACACCTTTTACATTGAAGCCAAAATTGTTGGGATTTTCAATCGGAATTTTTCCGCTTATGCTAATTCCGCTCAAACTCAAATTGTTCAACTTTACATCCCTAGGAGTGCCAACGCTTACTTCCTGAATTGCGCACGAACTCATTCCGACAATCATAATCGAAAGTGCTAGCAGCAATATTGATATTCTTGTTTTCATCGCTAAAATTTTTGCAAAAATAAAGTTTATTTACGATTTACGAAGTACGAAGTACGATTTTGATGACATGAATGCGAAAGGATTGCTTGCTATTTTTTCTGTCCCCCATCGTTAAAGCCTTTAATTGCGTTAACGACCTTGAGGCTATGGGGGCAACCCAAAACAGCAAGCAAACCACAGAAACCAGAAAATATAGAAACAACAAACATTATTCGTTGTCATTTGTCAATTTTTTATTATCTTTGAGGTCTAAAAAATTTTATGCTATGGCAAAAAGCGAAGAAATAAGCAACAACCTCAACATCATTGGTAACGGAACAACTATTGTCGGCAATATTGTTTCGCAAGGAGATATGAGGATTGACGGAACATTGGAAGGAAACCTTACTACACAATCTAAAATCGTAATCGGGACAACTGGCAGGATTGTCGGTGAGGTAAAATGCAAGGATTGCGAAGTTGCAGGGAATGTACGAGGCAAGATAAAGGTTGAAAACCTACTGATGCTTAGGGCTACGGCTACGGTCGAGGGCGAAATCAAAACATCGAAGTTAGCCATCGAACCTAATGCAATATTCACAGGCACTTGCAACATGAGTACAGCCGAGCCACAGGTCGAAGAACAATATAATGGATAGCAAAGAAAAAGGCGACAAGTTCAATTCTGGTCTCGGAAAATGGGCACGCTACACATCGCTGGCCTTCGAGATGGGAATTGTGATATTTGCTGGCGCATTCGGAGGACTAAAGCTCGATGAATATTTTGGAACCGAAAAGCCTTGGTTCACAGTGGCGCTATCGCTTTTCGCCGTGTTTGCATCAATTTATATAGTAATAAAAGGCGTAAAAAATGAAAAATAATTCAATTGTCGGCGTGCTCACAAAACTTGCGGTGTTTGGCGTTTGCCTGTTTGCAGTGCATTACCTGCTAGCACGGGCATTCCCAGTGTGTGCAGCAGAAGGCATTTACGAGGCTCACCTATTTTTATTTGTTCTAACTGCAGTCGTTATGCTAGTTTTGAAGTTCATTTTCAAAAAGATGACACAGAAACAAGGCCTTTTCGGATATGCATTCATGGCTTCAAGTTTGGTGAAGATGGCACTCGCAGTTGTTTTTCTTATACCTATTATTAAATCTGATGCCGATTATCGCATTGCA
>JBGUHW010000051.1:0-3392 GCA_045112395.1 Bacteroidales bacterium | reverse complement strand
AAATCCCTTTGAAAGTCTGGTAGCAACCATTTTTTGTTTCTAATCTCTTCTAGTGCTTTAATAATTGTTATCTCCATATTACGAAATGTTTTTGATTTATATTCTTACAGTACATTTCTCGTTGCAAGTTTCTGCTAATTATTTCATTGTTAAACAGTTATTTTTGTAATTCTCTTTCATAAATGCCTTTTTGTCTGAGGATGGAGTACGCAACAATAAAAAAATCGTGAACTTTTAATTTGCATCTGAGGTCCTCGACTACCTGTCACCACAAATTTAGAAAGCCCACGATTACTCGTGAGCATTTCTGCTTTCTTAAGTGGTGACACTGAAATTGTCGAGGTTTCAGATTACTTTTCCAAAGCAAAAACGCTTTTATGTTTTATATCAATTAGTTAAATCTCTGTGTATCTGTTTCGTTGTTAAAATTTTGGTTAGACATAAAGTTGATTAATACAAGGCAAAGATAAAAAATATTTACGATTTTAGATGTACGATTTACGATTTTTTTGGCTACGCCAGTTTGGCTTACGCCGAGCTAAAGGTTAACTTCGTTGAGGGCTTCGCCGTTCTCGCTGCGCGGTTTCAATGGCTGGCGCCGTTTCTGGTTTCAATGCCTGCGGCGTTTGATGGCTTCGCCGTTTGATGGGCTAAAGCCCGTTTCTAGTTTCACGTTTCAGGGTTTGGCTTACGCCGAGCTAAAGGTTAACTTCGTTGAGGGCTTCGCCGTTTCATGGGCTACGCCCGTTTCTTGTTGAATCGCGTCATGACGCGATTGTACTACAATGAGAATGCGTTTTATTTTTCTGGGAGCATGATGTTTTGTGCCTTTGCAGATAAATAAAATAATGTTTTTGGAGGTAATATTTTGATATTAAGTACATTAAAAGACTTTTATAGTCTGACAGTCTTGCAGACAGGCAGGTCTTCCGTTAGACTGGTCTTCTGCTAGACTTTCAGCCTTCATTTCTTTTAGCCTTTTAGCCCATAATGTTTATGAGGCTACACCGCTTGAGAATTTGAGGATTCAGTAATTTTTTCATCTTTTCCCTTTATCAAAAACCATTTGTTGAGAAATTACCAAACTATGACATTTAAGGTCTTACATTTCCATGTATTTTAGCAAAAAAATTGAATATGTGCGCCACTGACATTATAATCATAATAGTAATATTGTTCTTCGCAATAAAAGGTCTGATATGCGGACTGATAAAGGAAGCTGCAGGAATTGCAGCCATACTGGCAGGACTTTTTGTTGCCATAAACTTTTCGGGATGGCTGTCGAACTGGATACTCGAAAAAGGCTGGTTCGATCCGAAATACCTTGAAATAATCAGTTTCACTGTAATTTTCCTCGGAATTATACTCCTTGTTATTGTAATGTCGAAAATGCTGAACAAGTTTGCCGATGCCATAAGCCTAAACTGGCTGAACAAACTGGCTGGCTTTGTGTTCGGTGGTATTAAAGGTGCGCTGATAGTAGGCGGAGTATGCTACATTGCCGAACGCATCATCCAAAATTTCAGTCTAACTGAGCACCAAGATTTCCTTGCCAACTCAAAGATATACGCACAACTGCTAGAATTATTCGACAAGATTTCGATGTTTTAATGCATCAATCTTTTTTCCACTTGCGACACGAGAAACCAAGTCCACACTCAATGAAATGAGCCTTGAATCCCATCGCCTTCAAGGTAAGGTTCACAAACATAAAATTGGTGACATAATACCTACCACCTATGCGAGTATAAACCCAGTCGTTCTTCTTCACCTTGTTGTAAACATACATACCCACATACGAAACCAACTCGAACCGTCTGTACACCAATTGATGACCAACGCAAAATCCTAGCCTAACCACATCGCCGAATTTTTCGTATTGCTGCACCAAGACATTGTTACGCTCGTCAAAATAATACTTCAGATTTTCGTTGTAAAACATATCCAAAGAAGCACCGACCTTACCGATTTTGCCATACTGATAGCTATATCCGGCAGCAACCGTACTGCATATAAA
Source organism: Bacteroidales bacterium (assembly GCA_045112395.1). Classification (GTDB taxonomy): domain Bacteria; phylum Bacteroidota; class Bacteroidia; order Bacteroidales; family ML635J-15; genus Bact-19. Next base: position 1,375 of record JBGUHW010000051.1, on the reverse strand, counting down.
TCCACCGCCCCTGCCATTGTATCCAACCGAATACTCATCAGAACTTACGCACGTACCAAACGCCCATGCCTCGTGTGGGGAAAGTCCCTCGACATAGTTGCGTCGCTCCTTTGTATATTCGCGCCGAGCAATGTCCTTCGACACCGCAAGCGATAAAACTGCTTGGTTCAGCCCAAGGTTAGGCTTACGCACCGCTCCGTTTGAATAATGCATAAACATTGGCATAAGCTTCAACTCGAACCCAGCAGGAAGCCTGAAGGCAAAATCGAAACCGAAGCTAAAATAAAAACAGATTGGCGTACTAACTGCTATATTTTCAGGATTCTCAATACGGTCGTACCTTCGCGTAAGATAGGCAAGTCCAGCATATATCCTCGTGCCCAGCCTGAAATGCTCATTTGAGAACATGTCGATGTCCATAAATGAATATGCCGAAATAGCCGAACCAAGAATGTCGGGACTTCCGAGATAATTGTAATTCAAACCGAACCCATGCTGTGGATAACGATATTTCACATCGTAGAAGTCATCGGAACGAGTAGAAAAGTAATAGTTCAACTCGCCACCTGCTGTAGTATGCAACAACGATCCCATGCCCAGACGATGCGGAATCGTACTACCTCCATAAAACTTTACCTCAAGGCTATGAGTTCTCTGCGCACACACGCACTGGCATGCAACAAACAAACAAAACAATAGCAACGATTTCCTTATCATCTTTTTGCCGTTATAAGGAATACACCAATAGCTATTATTGCGAAAATTATATTTGGAACCCACACTGCTAAAACAGGACTTAAAAGTCCTCCCAAGGCAAATGTAGTCGAAAACCGCTCAAACAGGATATACGAGAAACTCAAAAGCATTCCTATACCAATATTTACCCCCATTCCACCTCTTCGCTTTCTTACCGACAAAGCAAATCCGATAAGAGTAAGCACAAATGTCGAGAATGGTGTTGCCATACGTCCATAAAGCTCTATTTCACTTGAAATTACAGCCGAAGTTCCAGATAGTTTCTGTTCGGCAATATAAGCCCTCAATTCTTTCATATTCAGAGCCTCAACAGTAGTCAGTTTCTTAAAGAAATCATCTGGAGTAATACGTATTGCAGTATCCTTTTCTGGTCCCACTTCAATGTTTTCTACTCCATTATCAAACGTTCTTATACAATAGTCTTTTACTTTCCAAGTCTGATTTTTAGCATTCCATTGCATCATGTCGGCGGTAAGCTTCGACTTCAAGTTTACTCCGTCAAACTTTTCCAACGCCAACCTAAGACCAACACCATGTTCGCGATTGAAACTTTCTACATAGAAATACACTCCTGGCTCCAATTGCCTATGAAAGTTGAAAGAACTCATTCGTAGTCCCC
>JBGUHW010000050.1:0-5973 GCA_045112395.1 Bacteroidales bacterium | reverse complement strand
AAAACACCCTGACCGTTGCTTGCAATTTCTGTTGCTACACCATCGAAGTAACTGTATATCTTGTAGGAGATTACGCCATTGGGCCAGTCCTTGTATTCTGTCCATTCAAGGATGTGTTCGGTGGTTTCCAATGAATTTACAGTAAGTAATATGTTGCTTGCAATATTTGATGTTTTTGAGATTTGTCCGCAAGGATCGATAGACGCAAGTTTGTACTGATATGTGTTTTGAGATGCATCGACATCACTGTCGGTATATACAATCTGAGTTTGTCCCGAGAATGGGAAACTAGCAATTGTTCTGTAGTCTTCGTCATTGTTTGTCGCTCTCAAAAGCTGGAATTCTGAAACTTCACCAGAATTTGTTATTTGGAAGCTTAATGAAATATTTTGGTTTTCGTCAACACTTGCATACTGAGCAATGAGTCTTAGAGGTCCTTCATGTCCCGATGCTGTGAAATCTATAGAGTTTGAAGTCGCAGTTGTTCCATTATTGTTTACAGCTTCAACATAATAGCTGTACCATCTGTTGTTTGCTAGATTTTCGTCGGTATATTCGTTGGTTGTTGCTGCAACGGTTTTTATTAATTGGTAATCAGTACCAGAAAACCTTCTGTAAATTCTGTAGTTTGCGATATTTGCGCCCCAACCTGCATAGCTTGACCATGTGAGGGCAACTTTGCGTTCGCATTTGTCGAAAGTCGAATTAAGGAGTATTGTTGAGTGTGGGTCGGTAATAGTGCTCTTGTATCCGTCGCTGTCAAATGATGCGAGGCGGAATCTTTCGCTAATGTTTTTTGCAGATGATCCAGTGTATTCGTAGGAAGTAGACATTCTGTCGTATACAGTATCAAGTGTAGTGGTAATGTTGTCAATGATTTTGTATACGATGTATCCTACAACATCTGTTGAGTCGCTTGGTCTCCAAGTGAGTTTTACGGTTGTCGGTGCGGATTCTGGAATTACACTTGCCGACTGGAATTTTGGTGGGTCGGGAAGATTATTCTGGGCTACAGCCGACAAACTGCAGACCAATAGTATTACCGATAAAAATCTCTTCATATACATTAATTTTCTAATTTAGAAAATCCTGAATTATCGAATTGTTCTACGATAATGCACTGAATATCAATATGTATTAATCTTCTGTACAAGTCAAGTTCACTTCAATAAAACTTCTTTCAAAAATATTTACAATATTTTAAATATGCAAATATAATTTTAAATTAGTTTTCAAATCGGAAATGTTATAAAAAAATGGGCGCAAATTTTGCGCCCATTTTTATTGAAAATGTTTGATTATTAGAATTTAACGATGTTGTGGTTGATAACCTTGTTGCTATTGATAATTCTTATAACAAGATTACCTGTAATTTCGGATTCGATATTAATTGTTTCGGTAGAGCTGTTGATCTTTCCCGTTGCAATCATCTTTCCTGTAACATCGAAAATTTCATAAGTAGAACCTTCGCAGTTGTCAATTGTCAACATTCCATCGGTCGGGTTGGGGTAGATTGCTATTGCACCCATTCCGAAGTCTTCGATAGCCGATGATGTACGGATGTAGAAGTCCTGTACTGCATTGTAGAATAGGTCTGAAACTTGAAGAACAACATGAGAACCGTTACCAACAACAGTTGCATTCAGTGGAGTTCCGCTCAAGGTTGCAGTTCCATTGCCGTTGTCAACTAATGTTGCCCATGACGGGATTGTTGTAGCTTCGATTGTCAGTTGGTCGTTGTCTGCATCTTCGCAGGTTACGTTGTAAACGTATTCAACGTCCTTGGTTGCAGTGGTAATAGGTTCTGATGTGAATACAGGAGGAACATTGGTTGTGTGTACTGTAATAGTAAACGGTTGAGTTACAGTTTCCGCTCCATCGTCAGCGGTAAGAACAACGCTGTAGTCCTGTGAAATTGCCGTTGCGTGTGGAGCTGTTCCTGAAAGCACGTATTGACCTTCTGTTTGTGCAAGTGTCAACCATTCTGGACCGGTAGTCAAAGTAATTGTAATAGGATTCTGTGTTTCGTTTTCTGCAACTACAGTGTAGCTGTATTCTGTATCTTCATTTATGCTGGTAATAGGCAGCGAAGTGAAATGCAAGCCCATGTTGATACCTTTCCATTTGTAGATGCCGCCATTGTTTTCATCCCAGTTGAATCCGCCAGCCCAACCGGTGTTGATGTCGTACATTTGGACTTTTACATACTGTATTGAGTCGTCAAGCATTTCCCATGTTGTACCCCAGTCGGTTGAGTATGCTGAGAAGTTGTCTGGGAGATTTGATGACGACTTGGTTATAACAATCATACCGGGAGTTCCTGGTACAAGGCAGAATGAAGAGAAGTAGCTGTCGGCAACATTTACTGTGTTCCATGTTTCACCGCCATCGGTGGTTCTGAGGAACTGCCAGTTGGATGTCTGTCCTGTTGTCTGGTTGTAGTCCAATACGGTAACTGCACCGTTCATTTCGTCTGCCCATGACATTTCAGAAATCATCTTTGAAACGCCAGTATTAAGAACTGTCCAAGTTGCACCCTTATCGGTAGTCTTGTAGATTCTACCCTTGTTTGTTCCGAACCAAGCGATGTCGCCGATAGCCCAGTCGAGGCCAACTGTACTTGCTTCTGAGCTTTGTGCTGCAGGAGCTTCAACGGCATTCCAAGTTTCACCGCCATCGGTAGTTCTGAAGATTTCGAAGTTGTTGTTTACGGGGTCGCCCTGAGCGTAGCCTTCGTTTTCGTTGAAGAAGTGGATTACGTTAAGGAAGCTAGCTGAATTCTGGTAAAGTTCTTCACCCTGACGAGTCCAAGTATCACCGCCGTCGGTGGTCTTAAAGATTGCACCATTGCCGTTAGTTTCACCGCTGTAGTTTGCAGTCCATGCAGTTGTTCCGTTGATTGCGCTGATGTCGCCTGGCATCCATTGTGCATCGTAGCTGAAAGTCTTAGGAACCCAAGTTGTTCCGCCATCGTTTGTTACGCCGAAGTCTCGAGCGGTAGTGCCATCTGTCCCATTCATAGTTGTGAACCATACGTTCTGTGGGTCAACAATTTCGATGTTATATGATGCTCTGTACTGAGTAGCAAAATGGGTGTTCTGTTCTTCCCATGCGCTTTCGCCGAGAGTAGAACTCTGACCTACTAATATAAAATAGGTCTTGGTTTCAGTATCGGTGTTTGTGCCATCGCTTACGGTAAGTCTAACCTGATATATACCTTCTTCGTTGTATGCAATGTTCTGTGGATTCTGGTCTGTTGATGTTGCTGGTGTTCCGCCTTCAAATTCCCACGACCATGAGGTTGGTGTTCCTATGGTTTTGTCGGTGAAGTTGATTGCATCGCCAACAGCAAGAATAACATCGCTAGCTTCGAAGTCAGCAACCAAATCCATGTTGAGCAAACCAGCTGCGTGAACTGCTGCGTAAGCATCGATACGGCCTGCGCCCATGCTGTCAACAAATTCTGGGTTGATAGCGTCAACATTTACGCAGGTGCTCTTCATTACTGCTGTGAGTTCTTCTGGGGTAAGGGTTGGGTTCTTCGAAAGTACAAGACCAGCAAGACCAGATGCTACTGGGCAAGCCATTGATGTGCCCTGCATTATGTCGTAGTTGCCTTCTACACCGCAAGAACCTGCTCCACCAGTTGGGTATTCCATTTCGCCTCCAGTTAAGCCGCCCATTTGTCCGCTAAGCATATCGTTGAATGTACCTGCTGTATTGTATGTTGTACTTAAAACGGAGAAATTGGTAATGGCAAGTAATGATCCTAATATACCATCGCCACTTCCTATATGAGCATATCCACCAGGAGAAAGTAGGTCAAGCCATGTTCCATAGCATGAGAAGTCTGATTTCTTGTCATCAACATTGCAAGAACCAACTGCAATTACATGTTGTAGAGCAGCAGGATAACCTGTATAATTTACAGGAATATCTTCATTCATTTGTGATTCAGCACCATTACCATTATTTCCGGCAGCACCGAGCAAGATGCAGCCCTTGTTGTAGGCATAGTTTACAATGTTTTGCATTGTCTGGAAAAACTGTGGGCTACCCCACGACATGTTGATTACATCAGCACCGTGGTCGGCTGCATAAACAATACCTTCGAAACCAGCAGCCATCGACTGACCATCGCTTGCATCGGTTCCGAGTTTTACTGCCATAATCTTTACACCGCTACCAATTGATGCAACACCAATACTGTTGTTCTTTTCTGCACCTATAAGACCTGTAGAGTGTGTGCCGTGTGACCAGATGTAGTTTGCTACTGGTGGATTTGGATCATCGTCACCGTCGCCGAGGTCGGTTGAGTTTACACGGTCAATCATATTTGTGAGGTCTGGATGGTCAATCCATATTGCATTGTCAAGAACAGCAACTGTAATGTCTTGACTACCATTGGTTTCTTCCCATGCCTGTTCTGCATTGATAAGGTCAAGATGCCAAGAAGAGTTTACTTCATAGCTTCCAATTCCCATTCCATATACACCATCGTATGTGAGTGTCCTATTATAATATGTGTCGTTTGGCGTGAATCTCTGAGCTCTGCTGTTCTGGTCTCCTTCATAGTTCGAAATGAAGAACAATGGAGCTGGTTCTGCATACTCAACAACACCAAGTTTTTCCATGTCCTTAATCAGCGATTCGATTCTGTCGATAGCACCGAAGTCCATTCTCCATGTGTGCCTGATAGAATTGCTACTTGCCGAAAGGAATGGCATGTCGACATTTGTAATTTGGTACTCATCAATAAGATCGCCAAGGAATGGCAGGTCTTTTGGCATGATTCTGCCGTTCTCGTTAGGAACATCTAACGAAACGCTATTACTTACCTTGAAGTAAATGCGTCCATCAACCCACAGCGAGTTGTATTTCTGGCCGAATGTAACGAAAGCCATCAATGCAAACACTGCAAGCATAAGAATTCGTCTAATTTCTCTCATGATATTTAAAATTAAAATTATATACACAAGCAATCAAGTCGCGAAAATACTAATAATATTGTTATGAGGAACAAATTATATTGAAATGTTAGTATCTTTTCTTAAATTCGGCACTTCGACCTGCTCGGTGTGCGAATTATTTTGTTGCTCTGATTACATGACGTTTGCCTTTAGGACCTTGCATTCGCTTGACATTCAGACCTAAACTGCGCAAATTTTGCTTTAAAATGCCTTTGCAACAATATGTGACGAAAATTCCACCGTCGGCGAGATTGTTAATAATTTTTCGCAGGTTTTCCAATGTCCACATTTCGGGTTGTGTGTCGGGCGAGAAGGCATCGAAATAAATTATGTCGTATTTTCTGGAGGGGGAGAAGGTCTCAAAGTCAATATTTTGCTTTAACAACTTGAAGTCGGGACTGATTTCGATTTCTATATCCCAGTTTTCGTAAAACGTGTTTGTTGTGTCTGCATCAAGTTTCGCTGATATGTTGGGCGTGTGGCTTACGAATTGCTGGAATGTTTCATTGTCGATTGGAAATTTCTCAATGCCATGGTAGAAAATTGTATTGCCAAGCGACTGGTTTTCAATGAATGATAGCATTGCATTAAGTCCAGTACCATATCCGATTTCAAGTATGCTGATATTTTGGTTACTGAAACTTCGTAGCCCAAGATTTATAAATATGTGCATCGATTCGGCAACAGCTCCATTTATACTATGGTATGTTTCACCAAAGTGTTCGTTCCTCAGGGTGCAGGAACCATCGTCTGTGCTAATAATTTCTGTATTCACGAGGCAAAGGTAATGAACAATTAATAATGGACAATGAATAATTTATGATTGACAATGTGTGGGGGACGTTGCGTGCAACGTCCCTTGTGTTAGGACAATATTTTGTGTCCATACAATTTGAATATTTTTTTTGTATATTAATTATGTGTGTTTGTTTGAAAATGTTGTATTTGAGTATATTAGTTTTGTTTTTTGTGTTATCGTGTAAAAATGAATTGGTATTTTTGC
>JBGUHW010000049.1:0-27035 GCA_045112395.1 Bacteroidales bacterium | reverse complement strand
TTATATAATATGGGCGCAAAGATAAATAATATTTTAGATTTACAAAGTATGATTTACGATTGAAGAAGGATGAAAAAAAATTGTATTTTTGCGCCACGAACATAAAACGACACCAATATGTCACAGAAGAACAAACTTTTCAAATTTGCACAGAACGAGACCTTTCCACACTTGTTTCAGCCGAAACTCATGTACGGAACGCCAGATGAATTCGAACTGAAAGGCAAATGGGACTCCGAATTCTTTCACAACGACAATCCAATTACAGTTGAGTTGGGTTGCGGGAAAGGCGAATACTCGGTTGCAATGGCAAAAGAAATTCCTACAGGAAACTTCATCGGTGTTGACATAAAAGGTGCAAGAATGTGGCGCGGAGCATCCGATTCGCTGGAGATGGAAATGAAAAACATAGCATTCCTCCGTACTCGAGTCGAATTTACACCAAAATGTTTCGACAAGGACGAAGTATCTGAAATTTGGATAACCTTCCCAGATCCGCAATTAGGTCCCAAAAGCAAGCATAAAAAGCGCCTTACCTCATCGCGTTTCCTGTCGTACTACCAAAACTTTCTGATTGACAACGGCATAGTAAACCTAAAGACGGATGACGACACCCTGTACGAATATACTAAGGGCATCATCGCTCACAATGGACTTCCGTTGCTTATCGACACTCCAAACCTTTACGAATCGGAGCATTACACCGGATTTCTCACTTTGAAAACCCACTACGAAAAAATGTGGAACAAGGAAAACAGGACAATCAAATACCTGCGCTTCCGCCTGCCTCAAAATGTGGAATTAGAAGAAATGGAAGAATAAAAAGGCTGACTGGCTTGCAGGCTAACAGAAGACCTGTCCGGCCTCAGCCTAACTATTGTAAAAACGCGCCATGGCGCGTTTCAACAGCCACAGAACCAGATAACAACTTTAAACATGGAAAATTATATAGAACAGAAGGTTGCACTAGCGGTGCAGTATTTCAAGAATGGATACAACTGCTCGCAGTCGGTATTTATGGCATTTGCCGAAGATTTTGGCGTTGACAAAACAATGGCGGCCAAGATTTCGGCATCGTTTGGCGGTGGCATAGGTCGTATGCGCGAAGTGTGCGGAACAGTATGCGGAATGGCAATGTGCGCAGGCTTCATTTCACCAGCCGATGACCCATCCGACAAGGCTGCACGTACAGCCAACTATACACTTGTGCAGGAGTTTGCCGAAAAGTTCCGTGCCGAAAACGGCGACATCATCTGCCGGCGCTTGCTTGGTCTGCCCGATGAAAATTGCCCCTGCCCCGAACCATCGCCCCGCAATGCCGAATTCTACAAGAAACGTCCCTGCGTGGAATATGTGGCATATGCTGCAAGATTGGTGGCGGAGAAGATGGTGGAACTGGAAAGGATTTAATGATTCAATGTAGAGACGTTGCGCGCAACGTCTCTACAAATTCAATAAATCATTTCAAAATCAAGTGTTTAAGGTTTGTTGTCGTTTGGTTTTTATTTGGCATAGGCAATCCTAATCCCAAAAATTGTACTGATTTTTGGGATTATAATCCTAAAAATAGGTATGAAATTTGGGAAGAGCTTGCCGAAGTCTCGAAGCGGAGTCGAAGTGTACTGTTTGAAGACTGATAGTCAACTAGCATACCAGTCGAGCAGTCTGGCTGTTAGCCTGTTAGACTGCGAGCCTGTTCGCCTTCATAACACTTTTTCGGGCGAGTTTTTCGTTTTTCTTTACATTTTTTCGGGTGACTTTTTGGCAGAACTATACACTTTTTCGGGCGACTTTTGCATTAGACCTTTGTAAGTAGGAATCCCATATACAAGGGCAAGGTAAGCAATGCCCCTTCGCGACCTACATTGTAATCGCCAAGTTTCAACGCGTGATAAACATGATATTTCTCGGGATGTTTCAGCAATGTGGACAACGACTTTGCATTTCCTGTGCGAGCCTTACATTCCAAAGGTGTACATTCACCGTTATATCGCATCATAAAGTCAATTTCAATGCCATCTGTTTTGTGGAAATAATAAAGTTTCCTGCCCATTTTGCCCAAAATGTCAGCTACAACATTCTCGTAAATAGCACCTTTGTAACCAAACAAATTACCTTGCAGTATGTCTGATTGTGTTCCTTCGTCCAACATACTGATAAAAAGTCCAGTATCAGCCATAAAAACCTTAAAGGAATCCTGCAATGCATTTCCGCTCAAAGGCAGTTCTGTAATCGAAAGATTGTAGCACCTATGAATGATTCCTGCATCCTCTATCCATTGCAGGCATCCTACATAATCCTTGCTGCGCCCGCCTTTCCTGACCATTGAATAGGTGAATTTTTTGTTCTCCTTGCTAAGTTGCCGTGGGATAGACTCAAAACATTCACGAATCCGGTTCCTGTCTTCGTGATTAGCATACTTTACCATATCGGTTTTGTATTCTTCCACGATATTCCGCTGTATTGCAACAACTTGATTTATGTCGTGTGTGGCAAAAAACTTCTTAACCGCCTCCGGCATTCCTCCTACGACAATGTACTGTAACATCAACTGCCGCATTCGGTCATGAATTGGCTTTGGGACTGGTTTTTCTTCCGCCAGCGAAGTTTTCAAAAGTTCAATAACAGAATCCTGTATTCCATTAGCCCAGAGCCATTCCTCAAAGTCCATCGGATTCATATCTATTATCGTTTCAAAACCAACTGGCACCGAATAATTTGCGTCTGATGTCCGATAGCCGTTTACTCCCAACAATGAGCCTGTACAGATGACATCGTACCTGCCGTCCAACTTGAAGAACTTCAGTGATGACCGTGCCTGCGGACAATCTTGAATTTCATCGAATATCAGGCAGGTTTTTTCTTTTTCGAACTTTGCCGAAGGAATAGCTGCAGAAATGGCGACCGTCAAGTAATCAATTTGCAAAGAACCTTCGAAAAGTGTGCATAATTCTTTCTGTTCGTGGAAATCCATATATATGACATTCTTATAGTTCTTGCGGGCAAATTCCAATACCGAACTTGTCTTGCCACATTGTCTGCACCCCTTTATTACTAAAGGTTTTCTATCTGTGTCATTTTTCCATTCGAGCAAAAATTGTTCTATCTTTCTCTTATACATAGCATTACCTTATAACCAGTGCGCAAATATACACTTTTTCGGGCGACTTTTTCGTTTTTCTCTACATTTTTTCGGGCGACTTTTTGAGAGAACTCTACACTTTTTCGGGCGAGTTTTGGTTTGCAAGATGTTTTTTACTTAGCAAATGGCTATAGTTTTCAATTGTAAAAAACAAAATATATCTTACGAAATATTTTTTTGCACAATATTATACTTACATTTGCGTTGTAATATAAAAAACAAGAGGGAATGAAGCATTTTGTACCCTACATATTTATTGTTGCCATACTTACTGTAGGATTTTCTTCCTGCAATCGTGAAATCCATTTTGACTTTCCCGATGTGGAACCTGCCATAGTAATAAATTCCATAATCACCCCCGTATCGTCTATTAGCGTGAGTATCTCCGCAGTGATGCCGATTGCTGAGGAATCATATACAGTGGTGAATGATACCGATGCAACGGGGAACATTCATTTCCTACATGTACCAAAGCCGAAGTATTGTATCGAAGATGCTACTGTATTGATATACGAGGATGGTGAGTTGTTCTGTTCTCTAGAATACGATGGCGAAGGATATTACATTTCGGACAAATACCCCAAAGTTGGATCAACATATACAATAGTAGTAAATGCTCCGGGCTATAAAGAATGTAAGGCGACAACAACGTTGTATAATATGCCAGTGCTCAGTAACATGAGTTTTCGCGACACGGTTTCTGTTGACCAAGAAGGCTTTCCTTTGTCGAAATTAAGTTTTACGATAACAGACAATAATCCTAATCATAATTTCTACGAGATGAGTTGCAGAGCCGTAAGCGACAAGTACGATGTAGATATTTATTTCAACAAGTCTCGCAACACCGACAAGGCGCTTGCACAAAGTGAATGCCTTCTTTTCGACAACAGTGTACTGCTCTTTACCGACAAATATTTCAGCAATGGGAGCTACAACTTGGATGTCATATACAACTACAGTCCATACGTGGCAATGCCAAAGTACGACCTTGAAATAACAGTAAAGACTATTTCTGAATCGTACTACGAATATCGTCGTAGCCGTATAATGCAGGAATATCAGGAAGAGGGACTTTTCGAAAATTTAGCAAACGGAGAGACACTTTCCTCTATTCCTGTTGACATATACTCAAATATTGAAAACGGATTCGGCATCTTTGCTTCATATTCCACAATGACCGACACGATAATGCGCAAATGAAAAATGCAAAGCACATATTGTTATTTGTAATAGTGGCAATGTTTTGCAGTCTTGTCTCTGCGCAGGACGTAAAATTGTCGGGATATGTTGTGTGCGAAGGTTCGCGCGACCGTATTCCCGATGCCAACCTTAGCGACGTGTATTCGGGCAGAGGCACTTCGACAAACGAGTTCGGTTACTATGAAATGTTTTTCAAAAGTGGCGACAGCGTACTGATAAATGTTTCTCACATTTCATACACCGAAACAATGTTTGCACTGAAACTTACGAAAAATACTCATTTCGACATCATAATGAAGCAGGGCCATACGCTTTCGGAAGTTACCGTAACCGAAAAGATGCCGATTGAGAAACGTTTGGAAGTTAGCACTATGCGGCTTACTGGAGAACAGATAAAATACATACCTTCAATTGGTGGCGAACCCGACATAATGCGAGCCTTCCAGATGATGCCTGGCGTTGGCGCTGGCAACGAAAGCCGTGCAGGTATAAGCGTACGTGGTGGCGACTTCGGTCAAAATCTTTACATCCTCGACGGAACTCCGCTTTTCAGCGTAAACCACATTGGTGGAATCCTTTCGACCTTCGATGCCGACATTGTTGAGAGCGCCAACCTGATAAAAGGCGGATTTCCTGCCAATTATGGAGGACGGTTGTCATCAGTTATGGAGGTGGAGACACGCAATGTGGAGGACATGACGCGCGGAAACCTTACCATCGGTCTGCTCGACTGCAAGTTGAGCCTCGGTGGTCCATTGAAAAACAAAAAGACCTCGATGCTGTTTTCCATCCGCCGTTTTATGTACGACCTCATTATGTATCCTGCCTCTTCGCTGTTTCTTCACGACCAGAAAATAGCCTACACTTTCTGGGATTTAAACTTCAAGATAAACCATAAGTTCAACGATAAGAACACTTTGCATTTCGAAACTTACATTGGCGATGACATCTACAAAATCGGAAACGATGTTTATGGGAAACGTGATGTTTCGCGTTTTCGAATTTCGGGTGGCAACAAGATGGCATCGCTAAAGTGGGACCACAAGTTCGACAACCGCACCACCAGTCGCATAAATCTCAGTCTCACCGACTATCACAGCACGAGCCTTGCAAAGTTCAACGACTACAATAACCGTGATTCAATAGCTTCGCTTGTGTTCAAAAATGCGGTAAACATAATGGATGTTCGCCTTGCTGCCGATGTAAACTGGAAAATGTGGGGAAAGTCGGTGCTTCGTGCTGGAATTTCCGAATCGCTGTTCGTGTCGATGCCATATAGGACAAAGTTGCAAAGTTATATAAACGACTCGCTTGTGTACGAAGGTAAAGACCATGCTCCTCACATTTATTCCAACGAAACATCGGCATATATTCTTGGCAAAATGTATTTCGGGAAATACGTGTCGTCCAACATCGGTTTCCGTATGGTTCATTATTACGACATCGGTGGGGAAAAGTCGTACTGGCAGCCCGAACCTCGCGCTTTAGTAATGTTCCATATTCCAAAGGCATTTACAATAAAGATGGCATATTCGCGCATACACCAGAATATCCACTGCGTTACGGGCAATGTGATAAACATTTATGCCGACCGCTGGATAGTTTCGACTGGAAAACTTCAACCAGCAAAATCAGACCAGTTTGATATTGGCATAGCTCGCAGTTTCCTCGACGGAATGCTCGAAACATCAATTGATGCCTATTACAAGAAGATGTCGAACCTTGCCATGATGAAACGTAACATTTCGGTTGAAGGCATGGTCGAAAACATTACCGACCTCGACTTGCTTGCAACTGGAGGCAATGGAAAGGCAATGGGAATAGAATTTCTGCTAACCAAGACACGCGGAAGTCTTACAGGTTTTATGGGCTATTCGCTTTCGCGAAACCAAAAGCAGTTTGACGGCATAAACAAAGGCGAGTACTTCCTTGCCGACAACGACCGTACGCATAGTTTCAGCATTTCGCTCAACTGGGCAGTAAGTGACAAATTTTCAATTTCGGCAAACTGGGCAATAGCGACAGGTGCACCTATAACCGTTCCAGTCGGATATATGTACAACGAAGACGGAAGTTTTTCTTATGTATATGATGGAATTTCTAATTACAGAATGAAGCCTTATCATCGTCTCGATGTCGGTTTCAATTTTGTAAAATCGTTGCACTGGGGGGAAAGAACTTTTACTATTAGTGTAATAAATGCTTATAATAGGAAGAATCCATATTTATACTATATTGATTATGGTGGCAAAATGCACCAGTTGAGCATATTCCCATTTATGCCAGCATTCTCATACAGCGTCAATTTCAACAAGGTTAGCCTGATAGAACGCCTAAGACCTTACAAGGAGTCGCAGAAGGAGCATCAGGAAATCTTTCTACGTCATTCCATTGGCTTCCAGATAAACCAGTATCTCGGCGATATAAAGAACTTCAAGCCATTGGTTTTTGCAGGGCGGTATAGTTTCGGCATTCTGAAATGGCTTTCGGTCGGAGCCGAGGTTTCAGGGTTCCGCGAATACAAGACACTCAGTGACGGATCTCGTAAAACCAGCCTCGATGCCCGCTATGGACTATTTTGCCGCGTAAAATATCCGTATCTAAAATATTTCCATCCATTTGTTGAAGTGTCGGCCTACTATGGTCACTACACAGAAACACTCACTGGCACAAATGGTTATGCAGAAAAGTCAGACTATTTCTCGGGCTACGCCGCTCCTGGTATTTCTATAAATATGTTCCGCAAGCTCATTTCGTTGGATTTCTTCTACAAGTTCTCGCCACGCAAAATCATCAACAACAAGTATCACGTGTTGACGTGGAGAATGAATGTGAATTTCTGAGACTCGTATTTGCTTAAAAGCCATATTATTTATGACCATATTCATAATAGCACAAAACCACTATAAAATGAATATTATAATATATATTAAAATTTTATGTTGTAAAACATTTTGTTTGTATCATATAATTGTTTATTTTTGCACTATTAATAATTATAAAAAGTTTAATATTATGAGAAGATTTGATTTATTAAAGGTGGCCATTTACGTAATGGTAGTGTGTGCATTAGCAATGTTTAATAGTGGGTGTGAAAAAGAAAATCTAGAGGATTTTGATCGTGTTTCGAATTTAGCAAATAGCAGTAAATTTGCAGGTGTCGAAAATGTATCTTCGGAAATGAGAAATTTTGACACATACAATGACATGATGGAAGAAGTTTCTAGGTTGGCAAGTATGACTACAGAAGAACTTGCTGAATACGAAAATAGTATCGGTTACAATTCTTTTGGGAAGGTAGCAGATGAAGTTTATTACTCATTATTTGGCAATGAAGAAAAACTTGAGAGAATGACTAGGGACGACTTGTCGAATTTGATTAATGCCAATAGCGAGTTTATTCAGATTGTAAACGAAAGCGATGACACAGAGTCTGCTGAAACAAAGTACTATATGTCGCCTTTCCGTTACATTATGAACAGAGATTGTATGTTTCGAGTAGAAAATATTGTGTATAAAATATTTGAATATGGTTACATAAGGTGTAGTGAGAAGTATTATGAACAGCTAAAAAGAATGAGTGAAGAAGATTTTATGGAGACAAAAAATGGAGACGACTTTTATGTTCACAAATACAATACAATGGTTATGTATAGAGAATCTGGGATTTTAGATGATCTAATAGTAAGAAAAAAAAATAGTTCAGATGGAAAAGAAAGAGTAAAAATATGGATTGAATACGATCGTGCTGCTGAGCCAACTTCGGGGAAATTACATATAACAACCAAAGGCCAGCATAAAATTGCAGGCATATTTTTTGACGCATTAAGGCATTTAGCTAACAATTTGACAATAAAAATAAAATACCCTGATTATAGTATACAAACAATAAATGAAAATACAGTTACGTCTGATGGTGTACCTAGAATAGAGGTTTACTATCCTACCGTATTCTGTTGGGTTGGAAGCTATATGAACCAAATTACTGGTTATTGTCAAGCGCCTTCTGCAAGATATACGTTTCCAAATTAACTTATTTGCAATAAAACTAAAGGTGGATTATATTAATATTCCACCTTTATTAATATTACAAAAAAATCCATTTTATAAATACATAAATACAAAATCTGTCTTTGATTATCAGTAACCAATAAAGCGAAAAAAACATTATTCGACTTTTAAAGCAAACTCAAAAATGAAAAGAATAATTGCACTAGTGTTTATTACAATTTGTTGTAGCTCATTTGCACAGCAACCATGTCGTTTTTGCGACACTATGCCGCCATACAAGCATAGCATAAATATACAAGTAAATCGGGCGTTTTCATCCGCAAATGATTGGGGTGATTTTATACTTGACAAAGGACATGGAACTTACAACAAAGAGAACTATAGCCAAGCATTTTTCTCAAATATTCGTTATGGGTATAGAATTTTGCCGTTTTTGAGCATTGGCCCGGAATTTATATACGAAAACGAACATATACCACTCTCATATAGTGAGCAGAACGAAACCCTAAAGATTGATGACCGAATTATCCGCACAAAGGCAGGAGCATACACGCGTTTCCACGGCAATTGGCTACAGGTGTTCAAACCATACGCCGACATCGGTTTAGGTTATTTTTACATGCACCAAACATGGACTCCCAAAAATCAAGAGCGTACAGATCTTTTCCGTGATAATAAGTTCCACAAGTTCGACTTTTATGTAGGAGCGGGAATGTCGTTTATGATATGGAAAAACCATTTCAATATTGATTTAGGTGCGAAATATTCTCCTATTCGTTGGAGCAATATCTTTTCAAAAAAAGTTGTACTCACTTGGAAACTCGGCTATAATTTCAACTGCAAAAAATAACCGTCAGCCGATATCAAAATTCCATATACAAAAATATTTTATGTAAATATTTTTTTTGTGCAATATTATACATACCTTTGCGTTGTAATATAAAAACAAGAGGGAATGAAGCATTATTTGTTCATACTATATTTTATAGTTATAACCAGCATGGCTTTTGCACAGAAGTCTGCCTATATTAAGGATAGACTTTATTTTGATGTTTCTTATACGCTGCAGAGGCGAGATTTAATGAACGAAGAAGTCCAAAGGATAAGAAAAGATGCTTTTACGCTGTCGGCGTGCTATGGTGTAACTAAATTCTGGGAACCAGGGTTGTTCTATAGCCTAAGCAAAGAATCATTAGGTAGAGGCTCTCATTTCGTAGGAATTAAGAACAATTTCCACATATTGCCGTTTTTCATAAAGCCCGACAATAGGTTTTTCCGTTTCTGCGTATATATAACAGATGTTTTCGCTGTAAACCTTATTTATTTTAAGGCATCCGGAGTGTTTTGGTACCTTTGCGACGACATCGGATTGGGAGCATCGTTCTATTTCGCAAAGCACATAGGAATTAACCTTGAATACAGATGGGGCTTTATGCTTACGGGTAAACCTAAAAGGAGTAATTTCCAGAATGTTATAAACTTCGGATTATGCTTTAGATTCTTGACAAAATGAAAAGTTTTGTACCATACATAATTATTGTAGCCATACTTGCAATAGGCTTTTCCTCCTGCCGCAAGGTAGTAACCGACAAGTTTCCCGACTATCCGCAGAAGATAACGGTAAACTCAATAGCGAAGGCTGGCGAGCCGCTATTGGTAAATGTTTCGCTAACAGGTAACATCAACGATTCCACGCTGGCCTTTGTAGATAATGCAGCAGTTAATCTGTATATAAACGGAAACCTTGCCGAAACTTTAAGCTACGAAGGCGACGGTTATTATGTTTCTACTATTGTAGCCAACGAGAACGATAGCCTTGAATGCGTGGTTGCTTACAAAGGCGACACTGCCAGATGCCATTGCATAGTGCCACAGAAAGAAATTCCGCTCGGTTTCGAATATATTGCAAATGCGGGAGTTGATGATTGGGGAGAAGTTTTGCATGGAGTTGTAACCACTATCGGCAATATTAAAAATCAGCGCAAATATTACGAGATAAAGATTTATACAATAGAAGCCCCCGATTGGTATGGTGGGACAACTATTATGGACATAACCGACCCGATTATCAAGAACGAAGGTCTGCCGTTGCCGTTGTTTTCCAACGAATTGGCTTCGGGTGAAAGCTTCTCCGTCACGCTCAAGTATATGACTAACAAGCATGGCAGGGCAGTTTACAACGATACTTTAGTCCAGATGATCCGGCCAATACTTGTGAGATTCCGTGCTGTTGACGAGAACTACTACAAGTTCACACGAATGCACTACCTATATTATGAAGGTCGCTACTCCGAAGGCATTATCGACAATCCAGTAGTGTTCAACGTTTACTCGAATGTTGAAAACGGTTTAGGAGTATTTGCGGCATATACCGAGCATACTGACACAATTTATCCACCAAATGTATGGCAACGATGAGAAAGCTAATCGCAATATTGATTTTTTCGAGCTTTGCCTTGGCTGCAATCTGCCAGAACAAGGTTTCGGTTTCGGGTATAGTTGCCGATGCCGAGACTGGCGAGGTGCTTATTGGCGCAAATGTTGTGGATAGCGCAGGTCACAGCTGGAGCGTAACCGACAATTCGGGATATTTCTGCCTTCATACCGTGTTGCCTGCCAAAGTTTCGGTATCGTTTATAGGCTATGCTACTGAAAGGCTTACGATAGATGCAAAAACAAAGCTTCCGCTCAGAATTTCGCTTAACCCCGACAGAAAGATGCTAAGCGAAGTGACTATTGTGGCACAGGGCAGAAAGCAAGGCGGCAATGTCTCCGAAATGAGCATAAAGGAAATATCCGAACTTCCATCAATGGGCGGCAAACCCGATATTGCAAAAGGAATGGCGCTTCTGCCAGGAATCAGCACCCAGCGCGAAGGCACAAGCGTCTTAAATGTAAGAGGTGGAAATCCTGGCGAAAACATGTATCTTTTCGACAATGTTCCTATCATTTATGTAAACCATCTCGGCGGATTTTTTTCCACCTTCAACCCCGACATAATAAACGACATACGCATATACAAGGGCGGATTCCCTGCAAGATACGGTGGCAAATTGTCGTCGATTGTTGACATAACCCAGAAGGAAGGCAACAAGAACAAGCATTGCGGTTCGCTGCATGTCGGTATTACTGACATTTCAGCTACTGCTGAAGGTCCTGCGGGACTGAAAAACTCAAGCTACATAGTGTGCGCACGAAAGACTATGATTGGCGCGTTGCTGCTCTTAGCATCTTATCTAGCCGACCAGGACTTCCTTATCGGATATGGGTTCTACGACCTAAACGGAAAATTTTCGTGGAGTCCTACCGACAAGGACAAGCTTACTGTAAACCTTTATATCGGTGACGACTACCTTGGATTGCGAAGCAAAAAGCAAACAGGTTTTTATGTGAATCCACAGCAGTTCCGTCTTGGTTATATGTGGGGAAATGTGATGGCATCGGCACAGTACAAGCGCATACTTGGCAGCAAGACATTTCTTTCGGCTGGCATTTCACATTCGCGCTACAGACTGCGAACGGGCTACAAAATAAAACAAGATACGCTTCCTGATGTGAGAAGCCGTTTCCTATCGTCTCTCGATGTCACAATGGCAGATGTATCGGTAAAGCACGACTTTTTCAAGTTCTGGAATATGGAGGCTGGACTACAAGGCGAATTCCAGTCGTACTTGCCTACATACAACTTTGAGCAGAAAAACACAATCTATCGTCCTGCCGCATTCGCCTACCTATCAACAACACTGCAATTCCTGAAATATTCGAGTGCAACTCTCGGAGTAAGGGCAAACGGAATAATGTCGAGCACCTACCGCGATTTTTCAATAGAACCACGAGCATCGCTCACTTTGGGTTTCTCGCCCAACCATAGGCTCGGCTTGAGCTACATGACTGCAACGCAGTATTCGCACTTGATATTCACTTCGGGAAGCATAATGAACAATGAGGTTTGGATACCATCTGGTGAAAATATTAATCCTGCAAAGGTTACGCAATACTCGGCAGAATGGGAAAGCGACTTCCTTGGAGGAAAACTGGCAATGACTATTGGTGGTTACTACAAGTCCTCAACCGACCTTGCAACCTACAAAGACGGCTTTACCAATTTCATCGGCGACGACAACTGGGAATCAAAAGTCGAGACTGGCGGAATTGGACGGGCATACGGAGTTGAATTCCTGTTGCGCAAAAAAGCAGGTCGGTTTACAGGATTTGTCGGTTACACATACGCAAGGTCGTTCCGCAAATACGCCAATATAAACAATGGTGAAGAATTTCCATACGACTTCGACCGTCCGCACAATTTCAACATTGCAGCAAGCTACAGGATAAACGAAAAGTTCAAAATCAGTGCTACATGGACATACCAGACAGGACTGCCCTACACACCGGCATTGGGCAAGCAGTATGTTCCTGCACTTACCGAAGAGGGATATGTTTATATGTACGAATGCCTAATATACGGCGAGCGCAACAGTGGCAGAATGAAAGACTATCATCGTCTAGACATTGCTCTTACCTACGAATACAAAACCAAGAAAGGTCGCGATGCTGCATGGAGTTTCGACATTTACAATGCGTATTTCCGCCAGAATCCATTCTTCTATTACTACAACAATACGCCATACGACTATTTCTTGTATCCAAGTATTGACAGCAATTCGTCAGCACTAAAATTATATCAGGTTAGCTATTTTCCATTCCTGGCATCATTCTCCTACAAAGTGTATTTCGGTGGAAAATAACATACAAACCGAATAAGCCTGAGCGTGAAGATTTGCAAAAGCCTTATATATAGCGTTTAACTGTTGGTTGCGCATTCTTTCGGGCGAGTTTAGTACATCATTCCAAACAACCACAGCGGAATCTTGTTGTCGATGCCGATTTCTATGCCGTCGGCAACCACAAAGCAGTCCTTCGCGCCGCTTATCTGCCTATAGCCCTTGCCGTGCCCGCCAACCTCGAAAAGATATGCCGAGTTGACAAGGAAATCGCCCTTCTGTGGCATAATTATGCGGTTCGCTGCCGAAAGCTGGTTGGCAAAGAAGGTTTCGCGTATAGTGCCAGTCTCTGCCTTACTTGACAGCGCGTCCATAATGTTGGTATTTCCAAAAACGATCTTTTCGGGCTTCACAAGCTGCTTCAAGCCCCTGTCCTCGGCATATAGCATCCGTATCACCCCTGCCCTGTCAAGCAAGTCGAAAAGCCTCATAAGCTGGTTTCTGCCAATCTGCATCATCGTGCATAGCGACTGTATGTTGAGCGTATATGGAACCGTTTCCGACAGAATCACAAGCAACTGCTTGGCCTTTTTCAGCGATGCGTACTCTATTTCGGTAACGGCGGGAATGTCGTAGTCGATAATGGTATTGACAACTTGCTGAACTCGTGTAAGATAGGTAATTTCGGAGCATCCCCTGTAATACGGATAGTAGCCCCGCTTGAGATATTTCTCGAACTTGGGCAATATCTTGCATCTGGTGGAAATCTGCGTGGCAATGTCGTAGTGCGACTTCATAATGTCCTGCAACGAATACACCTCGCCGAACTTCTCGCCCTCGAAGTTCAGGAACTCCCTGAACGACAATCCCCGCATCTCGTATATCACGCACCTCCGCGACAAGTCGGAAATAGAATTGTCGATCTCGAGCAACGACGAGCCGGTGAAAACTATGTGCATATCGGGAAACGAATCGTAGATGTTTTTTATCTCCACCGACCAGTTTGGATACCGATGGACCTCGTCGAGGAAAAGATACTTGCCACCGTGCGCTGCGTGGTACTCGGCAAGCTCGAATAAGGTATGCGCCGAAAACCAGATGTTGTCGAGCGAAACATACAAGGCTTTCCGCCTGTCGGCAATCTTCGATTTTATGTATTGCAGCATTATGGTCGTCTTGCCGACGCCCCGCGCACCCTTAATCCCGATAAGCCTGTCTTCCCATTGTATCTCGTCGAAGATATACCTAATGATGTCGAGCGATGTTTTCTCAACAAGCTGTGCCGATATTCTGTAAACGCTTTCCATACCGCCGTCCTTTCAATCAAAATTTCATCGCCACAAAGGTAAAAACTTTTCTCTGTATAGAAAAATTTTTGCAAATATTTTTCTATACACAGACGATTTTTGATTAAAAGTTTTCTGTAGATAGACTATTTTCTTTGTTGCATAGAGTTTAAAGCAGAGCAAGTAATAAAGCATTTGTGTTGCTACAATCAACCATTATAATTTGAAATATTTTGCCCATAAATTGCTCTCTTCTATTGTTTATTTCTTTTTTTGAATTTTGTTATTTTGTATGGCTTATGTATTGAAAATCAGTACGAAACAAATCAAAGCAACATGCAATTCATTTGTATTGTTAACAAAAATTCCGCAATCTGCTTTTCGCCTTGAAAAATCAAGGTATTGCGATTGTTGATATTTTCACGCAAAAAAGTTTTTACCCTTTTTAATTTGTTGAGAATAAAAGATTTATTCTCCATCCAAAATAACAGGAATTGACTTGTTGATAACATCAAAAATCATCAGCCTCTAATATTTGTAATTTTACACTCCCAAAAAAGATGTAGAAATGGAACAGAAGAAGACATACCAGATGGACGATGCCCAGAAAGCATCGGAAAAATATTTCGGAGGCGACCAACTGGCAGCCCGCGTGTGGCTGTCGAAATACGCCTTGAAGGATTCGGACGGCAATCTGTACGAACAGACCCCTGATGATATGCACCATCGCATTGCATCAGAGCTGGCACGAATTGACAAAAACTATGCAAACCCCATTAACGAAAAGGTTTTCTTTGAATTACTAAAGGACTTCAAATACATAGTTCCGCAAGGTGGCCCAATGTCGGGAATTGGAAATACAAGACAGATAGTTTCGCTATCGAACTGCTTCGTAATCGGTAACGAAGGACTTACCGACTCGTATGGTGGCGTTATGCGCATCGACGAGGAGCAGGTGCAGCTCATGAAGCGTCGCGGAGGCGTTGGTCACGACCTTTCGCATCTTCGTCCTGCCGGTTCGCCTGTGAAAAACTCTGCTCTTACTTCTACGGGAATTGTGCCGTTCATGGAACGCTACTCCAACACCACTCGCGAGGTGGCACAAGATGGACGACGTGGCGCACTTATGCTCAGCGTTTCAATAAAGCACCCCGACAGCGAAGATTTTATCGATGCAAAACTCATCGCAGGCAAGGTTACTGGTGCCAACATTTCGGTGAAGATTACTGACGATTTCATGAAGGCAGTAATCGAGCATCGCGATTTTGTTCAGCAATACCCTGTCGATTCCAATAAGCCAATGGTTGTAAAGACGGTAAATCCAGAAAACATTTGGAAGAAAATCGTCCACAACGCATGGTCGTCGGCAGAACCAGGCATACTTTTCTGGGATACCATAATCCGCGAATCCATCCCCGACTGCTACGCCGATCTTGGCTACAAGACGGTTTCGACAAATCCATGCGGCGAAATTCCGCTTTGTCCGTACGATTCGTGCCGACTGCTAGCATTGAACCTATATTCGTATGTTGACAATCCGTTCACGCCGAAGGCTAAGTTCAATTTCGACAAGTTCAAGGAGCATGTACACTATGCTGCACGAATGATGGACGACATCATCGACCTTGAACTTGAAAAGATTGACTCGATACTTGCAAAGATTGATTCCGACCCCGAAGACGAGGAAATCAAGCACGTGGAACGCCATCTATGGGAAAAAATCCGCGACAAGGCCGTCCGTGGTCGTCGTATGGGCATAGGCATCACCGCCGAAGGCGATATGATTGCTGCATTAAATATGAGATATAGTTCCGACGAGGCAAACGCATTTGCAGTAGAGGTTCAGAAGACTTTGGCTGTTGAAGCTTACCGTGAATCGGTAATTATGGCAAAGGAACGCGGTGCTTTCCCAATTTTCGATGCAAAACGCGAAAAAGACAATCCGTTCATCAACAGAATTAAGGATACAGCTCCGGAAGTTTACGAAGACATGCTGAAATATGGTCGCCGTAACATTGCAATGCTTACCATTGCCCCGACAGGCACCACCAGCATAATGACGCAGACCACATCGGGAATTGAACCTGTATTCAAGGTTTACTACAAACGTCGCAGAAAGATAAATCCGAACGATCCCGAATCGCATATCGACTATGTTGACCCCGATACCGGAGAAAAGTTCGAGGAATACATCGTATACCACCACAAGTTTGTAGATTGGCTGAAAGTAAACGGCTACAATGTCGACGATGTGATGAAATTGCCAGAGGAAGAAGTTGAGAAGATTGTTGCAAAGTCGCCATACAACATGGCCACTGCCAACGACATCGACTATATTAATAAGGTACGTATGCAGGGTGCAATCCAAAAGTGGGTTGACCACAGCATTTCGGTGACAATCAACATGCCAAACAACATTTCGGCCGATGTGGTTGCCGAATGCTACATGGAAGCATGGAAGAGCGGTTGCAAGGGCGTAACGGTTTATCGCGATGGCTCGCGCAGCGGTGTGCTAGTCGATGCCAAGAAGAGCGACAACAAGGAAGAAAAACCTGTAACTGTTCACGAGCGTCCGAAAGTACTCGATGCCGACATCGTAAGATTTAGCAACCAAAATGAAAACTGGATAGCATTCATCGGATTGGTAAATGGTTCTCCTTACGAAATATTTACAGGTCGCGTAGAAGACGATGTGCTGAATATACCGAAATCCATCTCACACGGCTACATTGTCAAAGTTCCGCTGCAGGATGGCACAACAAGATACGATTTCCAGTACAAGAACAAGTATAATTATGTAACGACCTTCGAAGGGTTATCGCACATTTTCGATTCGGAATATTGGAACTATGCAAAGCTGATTTCGGGCGTTTTGCGCCACGGAATGGAAATCGACAAGGTTGTGAAGCTTGTAACCTCGCTGCAATTGAGCGACAATATCAACACATGGAAAGCTGGTGTTGCTCGTGCTCTAAAGCGCTACATTCCCAATGGCACAAGTGTAGACAATTCGCAAAAATGCCCAGGCTGCGGACAAAAAGGCACACTCGTTTATCAGGACGGCTGTGTAAAATGCACCAGCTGCGGATATTCAAAATGCGGATAAACAGAAAACAATAGTCTGTAATTATATTGAAAAAACGGCTTTCGAAAGGTAGCCGTTTTTTATGAATGTTCGACCTCTCCGAGGTCGTAGAATGACGTTTATTTATTCTAAATACATACGACCTTTCCAAGGTCGCAATGTATAAACAATTATTGTTGCCCACTAAATTTGCGTTGTCACAATTTTTGTGGTTCGACAGGCTCATCAACCAGACAAAAATATGCGCCAACGCTACTAAACTCACATTATTTGTCTATATATATATGCAACCTCTCCGAGGTTATTATATTTATTCAAAAATAAGGCACATACATTTGTTGACCGTGTAATAATCTGACAGTGTATTTTGCATGAATTTGTAGAATCTATAGCGGACAACATATTATAACGGCAGGCAAATGTGAAGACCTCGGAGAGGTCAAACACATATAGAATGTTGTAGTATATTAATTCGACCTCGGAGAGGTCGCACAAAATAAAAATTAACAATTGACGAATAATTTTCCATAATCTTCTATTTTTGCAAAAACGAAAAAATATGGCTGACTGTTTTTCACAAATGTATGTACAAGTGGTATTTGCCGTAAGAAATAGAAACGCGCTTATAATGCCAGAATGGGAAGAAAACCTATACAAATACATAACAGGAATAGTAACAAACAAAGGTCAAAAATTGCTTGCAATAAACGGCACAAGGAATCACATACATATTTTCCTCAACATAAAACCTAGTTGCTGTATTTCAGACCTTGTCAGAGAAATAAAAAAAGCATCAAACGCGTATGTAAATGAAAACGGACTGTCAAAATTCAAATTTGAATGGCAAAGCGGGTTTGGTGCGTTTACATATAGCAAATCTGACATCGGCAATGTGATACATTACATAAACAACCAGAAGGAACATCACCGGAAACATACATTTAAAGAGGAATTTCTGAAATTTATCGAAGATTTCCAAATTGAATACAACGAGAAATATTCGTTTGATTGGAACGAATAGCATCAATTTATTTGTTCGACCTCTCTGAGGTCGTAGAATGACGTTTATTTATTCTAAATACATACGACCTCTCCGAGGTCGCAATGTATAAACAATTATTGTTGCCCACTAAATTTGCGTTGTCTCAATTTTTGTGGTTCGACAGGCTCATCAACCTGACAAAAATATGCGCCAACGCGACTAAACTAACGTCATCCTTCATATATATGCAACCTCTCCGAGGTCGTTAAGACAATCCAACATATTTCACCGCTGATAAAACAAAAAAGGCCGCTCTTTCGAGCGACCTTTCTATTTTTGATTGTGTCAATTATTCAACAACAATCTGTTCAACGTAAACCCTGTCGGTAGTGATTATTCTTACGAAGTAAGCACCTGGACGGAGGTTGTAGTCGAAGTTCATTGTATCACCGTTCATCACGTTGATGTCGCGAGTTTCAACTACTGCGCCACGAGCGTCTATGAGCTGGTAGGTAGCATCACCGTTAATGTTAGCAAACTCGATGCTGAACATACCGTTGTTCGGGTTCGGGTAAACCGACATCGAACCTGCAGTGTATTCATCAACAGCATCACCATTTGTGAATGTAACATTAATGCGGTGGTCAGCTGTAACATTGTAGAATGTGTATTCGAAGTCAACAACATCGTTGATAACGTTTACATCATCAACCATTACAGTAGCAATGCGGTAACCGTTATTAGGAGTAATTCTGAATGTCTGGGTTGCACCTTCGTTAACAGTTATAACTCCATTCGGGGTAATAGTACCATTTGCACCAGCTGTTGCAATGATTGTGTAGGTAGTTGATGATACAGGAGCGAATGTTACTGCAATAGTGTGGTTAGCTGTAACGTTTACGAATGTATAAACATTGTTTACGAGTTCGCTGATAGCGTCTGCACCGTCAACCAATACGCTTGCAATGCGGTAACCAGCATCAGCAGTGATTGTGAATGCCTGGTCGCCACCTTCGTTTACAGTTACAGTTCCAAGAGGATTGATAGTACCACCGTTTCCTGCTGTTGCAGTGATTGTATAGGTGTTAACTGGGTTAGCAGTGTACCTTACAGTAACCTCAACATCCTGTGCCGGCATTGTACCTGCTACAGTTGCCTGATCTGCTGTGTAGCCTGCGATTACAGGAGATGCAACCGAATAGCTTTCACCAGCAGCAAGTGTTGCTGTGTAGTCAGCAGCAGCCTGAGCATTGGTTTCAGCATATACATAATGTATTGTCAGAGTGTGGGTAACAGGAGCATTTTCTGTGTAGGTAACAGTTACCGTAATGTCTGCGGTTCCCATTGTACCTGCAACAACAGTCTGGTCTGCTGTGTAACCATCGATTACTGGAGATGGAACTGAGTAAGCAGCACCTTCTGCAAGAGTTTCGGTGTGGTCGTCAGCAGCCTGAGCATTGGTTTCAGCATATACATAATGTATTGTCAAGGTATGAGTTACAATTTCGTTGTATGTAACAGTAACTTCATGGTTTTCTGCTGGCATTGTGCCTTCTACAACAGCCGGGGTGGCAGTGTAGCCGTCGATTACAGGCGATTCAACCGAGTAAGTTGTTCCGCAAGCAACCTGCATAACGCTGTCAGAAATAGCAGTGTTGTCAGCATATACATAATGTATTGTCAAAGTGTAGGTGTCTACAGTGTATGTAACAGTAACTACATGGTCTTCTGCAGGCATTGTACCTTCAACTACAGGCGTGTTAGCTGTGTAGCATTCGATAACTGGAGATTCAACCGAGTATTCTGCGCCGTAAGCAAACTGAGCTGTATAATCCTGACGAGCTTCAGTATTGTCTTCATATACATAATGTATTGTCAAGGTGTAGTTGTTTACATTGTAGGTAACAGTTACTTCAACATCCTGAGCTGGCATTGTGCCTGCAACTGTCAACTGGTCGGCTGTGTAACCTGCAATTTCAGGAGATGCAACCGAGTATTCAGCACCAAATGCAACCGATTCGGTGTGGTCTGGATGAGCAGTTGTATTGTCAGCATATACATAATGTATTGTCAGGTTGTAGCTGTTGACTGTGAAGTTAGCATTGATAGTATGGTCATCAATAACATTTGTGAATGTGTAGGTGTTATTTTCTGCTGTAGCAGGACCATTATCAACTACTATGTTAGCCAAGCTGTAACCTTCGTCAGGAGTAAATTCGAATGTCTGCGAGCCATTGTAAGCAACCTCAACGCGACCGCTCGGCGATATAGAACCACCTGCGCTAGCATTTGCGGTAATGTAGTGAGGTTCTGCAGCAACAAATGAAGCCGCAATTGTATGGCTTGCTGTTACATTGGTGAATGTGTAGTTATATGTTGTACGAACTGTATTATCGTTGAGCACTTCTTCATTGTCAACCAATACACTTGAAATAATATAACCTTCGCCAGCAGTAATTGTGAAAGTAGCATTTGAATGAGCACCAACAGAAACCTCTCCTGCAGGACTTATGCTACCGCCGTTACCAGCTGTTGCATTGATGATAATTGCAGGTTCGAATGTAGCAACGATAGTGTGATCTGCTGATACATTTTCGAATGTGTAGGTATTGTTTACTACCTGCGACAACCTGTCAACACCATCAACCGTAAGAGCCGAAAGTGCGAAGCCAGACATCGGTGTCATAGTGAATACTACAGTTGCACCATCAGCAACTACTGTATCACCTACTGGAGTAATTGAACCCAAGCCTTCTGCAGATGCAGTGATTGTAAATGTAGAACGTGCAATGCTGACATTGTCAACAGCAGCTGGAGTTTGTGAACCGCCACTATAATCGTTCTTCCAGAAGAATACCAAATTATATGCTCCGGCATTAAGTTCTATAGTTGCGTCGCTGGTTTGCCATTCCGTCTGCTGATTCAAAATTCCTGTAGGATTAGCAATATCAATCCATCCTGTTGGATTAGTATTAGTATAAGATGTCATTCCGTTTGCATTGCCTGCCACAAGTGTGCTACCCGATGTTAAAGGAACGGCAAATGCACGTAGCAAATCATAAGAGCCTTCACCATTTGCCAACCAGTCGAAACTAATATCGTAACGACCAGTTTCAGCAACATTTATCTGACGATAAGCATATACATAAGATCCTCTATCTTCATCAGAATAAGTACCATCAGTAGTATTATAGTGGTAGCTTGCACCGTTGTCATCAGAAATGTACAAGCCGTTAGCACCGCCATGGTTTGTTGCAGCACCAATGTACCAGTTGTTTAGTTCATTGCCATTTTCAAGCACCCAGTTAGCATTTTCGGTTGCATCCTCGAAGTTGCATGTGTATGGCAACGAAGCCAAGGTTGAAGAATCCTGAGTAATAGTAACTATCCATTCCTGAGTGCTTTCATCCTCAGCAGTTACGGTATAGGTAACTGGAGCCGAGAAGTTCTGAGCGACACCGCTTTCGGGGCTAATTGTTGCCATAGGCGAAACCTCGATTGCCGGAGTGATAGGATCTTCAAGACTAATGTTCCAACTTGCAAATGCAGTAACAGTATGTTCTGTAGGATCAATTACCGATTCGCCAACCTGTCCTGCAAATGTAAAGGCTATAATGTCCTTTTCTGAGCTTGCATTAGCTGAACGTGTAACGATAACTGTCCAAGTCTGAGGAGTACCATTTTCAGCAACTACAGTGTAAACAACAGGGTTAGTGAAGTTCTGAGCATTACCGGCAACGTATGCAACATCATCAACGAGAGTGATTTCTGCATATTCGGAAACGGTGATAGTAGGAACTATTGCGCTGAGGTTTTCTGTAGAAGCATAAGATATTTCAGCGGTTACAGTATGGTCATCGTTGTCTATGTCAACAGATAGCATATCAGGAACGCTGAATGTTATGATGTCGTTTTCGCTCGACTGGCAAGCAGGCGAGAATCTATCTGCAACCAGCGATGGACCAGTAAAGCTACCTGGCTCTGTGCTTCCAGCAACCTGAACTCCATTGTAGAGAATCTCAACGTATGCTGGACTGCTCATGCCGTCTTCATCATTAACTACAACACTATAGCACTGAGTTGCATCAACGCAAACATACTCGTTAACCTCAACTTCCCACTGCCAACCGGTTGTGGTTCCAGCAACAACCTCATTGGTTATGGTATTGGTAACAGACCACGATTGACCGCTACCACTATCGGTAAGAGCATGTATCCTAATAGTTGCGTCGCCGCTTGTAATTGTCATGCTTGCAGTGTCGTTGTCTGCAGTTTCATCACCAGTAAGGTTAACACTAGCTGTAATAGTGTAGTCACCTATCAAAGAAAGGTCAGCCGTCTGTGCGAATGTGTATTCGTAAGTCTGAGCTGGAGCAATCGAAGCTGTAACAGTTTCGGTTACAGGTGTACCACCATTTATCGAGTAAGAAACTTCGAAGTCGCTTATAGCAGCACCGCCATTGTTGATGATGTTAACCTTTATCTGTTCTGCATCAGTCAATGCACATGTAGAATAATTGCCATGTGTAGGAGCAGTTATTCCTGTTATTGCAGCATCTGTACTGGTGTCAACATATACAGATATATCATCGAGGTCAAGTCTGAACATATCGGTGCAGTTATAGTGAACAAATGCTATATAAATTGTCTGTCCAACATAAGACGACAAGTCAACATAACGTTCAAGCCAGCCTGAAGTAGGTATGGTTTCTTCGAACAAAATAGTTGTGAAACTTGCAGTATCAGTACTTGTTGATACGCAAACTTTATAATGTTCAGATGGCCATTCTGTCTGATGACCTCCAACGAAGTACGACAGTTTTACTGTACCGCTCAGTGCTGTGAGGTCGAGTCCAGGCGAAATAAGCCAGTTGTTTGGAGTCAATGCCGTATAAGGAACCCATGAAGCAGATGTCATCATATATGAACCGCCATGAGTAGAAAGGAGATTGTCTTGGTCTGCTTGTGGCAAATTAATTTCATACCATTCATATCCATCAGCATCTCCATCAACCAAAGTCCAGCAGTCAATTCCGTTTTCGAAACCTTCGTTCCATGGGAACTCAGTGATTGCAGCACAAGTAGTAGCGAAGCTAATAATTGATGAATATGCGCTTTCTGCGTCATCTTCACAAACAGCCTTAACCCTTACATTGTAGGTTGTTAGAGCATTGAGACCTGTAATAGTATAGGTAGCGGCTGCCGAGTTTTCAACTGTCCAGTCGCCTGTTGTTCCTTGCCTGTATTCCAAAGTCCAGTTGCTTGCTGTGTAGCCGTTCCATGTGATTGTTGCAGAGTTACCAGTAATTGCCGATGCAGTCAAACCATCAGGAACAGGGCAGTTTGCAACGGTTGTAAATGTTGCGTGTGTCCACTGGCTGTTGTCGTCAACATCGCAGTTTGCGCGTACATATACATGGTAAGTTGTTTCTGCTTGAAGTTCTGTTGCAGTGTAGGTATCTTCGGTTACAGGAACAATAGTAGCTGTGGTGAAGTCGGTTACTGTTGTCGAAGAAACAACAACTTCCCAAGCTTCAGCAGAACCACGTTCTGTCCAAGTAATTACAGCAGAGTTGTTTGTAATTGTAAGTGCTGGAGCTGTCAAATCTTCAGGAGCAGGGCAACTTACAAGTGTTGTAAATGTTGTGTGTGCCCAATCGCTGTTGTCGTCGATAGCGCAGTTTGCACGAACATATACATGGTAAGTTGTTTCTGCATGAAGACCTGTTGCTGTGTAAGTATCAGCAGTTACTGGAACCTTAGTAGCAGCGTCGAAGTCGGTTACTTCAGTTGCCGATACGATGACTTCCCAAGCTACTGCAGTACCATGCTCTGTCCATGTTATTACAGCCGAGTTGCTTGTAATTCCGCTAGTAGCAACAGCAAGGTTGTCAACAGCCGGACAGGTAAGAGCACGAATGTTGATGTTGTCAACTGCTGCAGGAGGATTTTCACCACCACTGCTATCGTTTTTCCAATAGAATACTAGAGTGTATACACCTGGTGTACTAATAGGAATAGTCATAGTTGAAGTTTGCCAGTCACTAGCTGTATATGTCCACAAGAACGCACCAGTATTAATATAACTTTGCGATACATCGGCTACATTAATATAACCAGCAGGCAATGAATTTGTATTGCTGGTAATATTGGTGGCTGGAGGACATGCAGTACCATGTGGTACAAGTGCAGCATACATAGCATCCCAAGCACTACCAGACCCTTCTCCCACT
Organism: Bacteroidales bacterium; assembly: GCA_045112395.1. Lineage (GTDB taxonomy): Bacteria > Bacteroidota > Bacteroidia > Bacteroidales > ML635J-15 > Bact-19. The sequence goes on along the minus strand of JBGUHW010000049.1, from coordinate 2,375 downwards.
GCTATCCAATCAAAAGAAATAATGTAATCACCTGCAGAAGCGAAATTGATTTCCCTGTATGCATAAACATACGATGGAGCAGTTAACGTGTATGCATTTGATGATCCATTGTCATTAGAAATATAGAGAGCATTTGCACCACCATGATTTACTGCAGAACCAATATTCCACTTGTTTGTATAAGTACCATTTGCAAATACCCAGTTAGCATTTTCAGCGGCATCCTCGAAACCATATACATACGGCAAGGCTGCAGGAGTGCGTTCGGTTGTGAATTCAACACTAGCCCAGTTCTGACCTAATGTACCGTCGCAGTTCGACTGGATTGCAACAGTGTAATCGGTATTTTGTTCAAGACCGGTGAGAGCGTAAGAAATAACATTATTGTTAACAGTTATGCCTTCGGTAGTTTCGGTAAGAGCAACAGGAGTGCCGCCATTTACCGTAATATTCCACGAAGTTTCTGTACCGCGTGTCCAGCTTATTACAGCCGAAGTGTCCGTAACGCTGCCAGCCGAAATGTTGGTAACAGCAAGACAGTCGTTGATGTCCTGGCAAGCAGGTGCAGAAAGTTCCGATTCGCTGTTTTCGCGGCATAAAGTCTTAATAGTGTAGCAGTAGTGACCAGCAGCAAGACCTGCATCGGTATATGATGTCTGTGTTGCAGGAAGAGTAGCTAGTTCTACACCGTCCTTGTAAAGCACTACGCTAGAAGAAGGAGCCTGATAGTTCATAGTAATATCATCAACATAGAAACAATCGTCATTTGTATTAGTATAACCATCTTTCTTATATCTCCACATAAAGGTATGAGAACCAGCAGGAATATTATATGTAAAATGACTAAATGTTGTACTATTTATAATCCTATCGCCCTGCTGCACATCGTCAATATAGAATGTTCCGTAATCCCAGTCATAAGTAACAGATGTTTGTTCTGAAGAAACACGGCCATAGAACGACAAAGTACCATCTGTAGGATAATTTGCAGTAATCACTATTGAAGATGTAGAACTTGCAACATTATAGTTTCCACTCTTAATACTATGAGTTCCACCATTTGCTGCTGCGGTTGTTATTACCCACGGATAAGTTGCATCATTTGTATATGTAAACGAACCGCCTGCTATAGCAGCTCTTTCAAAATCATCGCTTACATTGGTTTCAGCAAGTGGCAAGTTATCCTGAACATTCCACGTAATCAATATGTCGTTGTCGCCAGCGAGCGAGGTTGCGAGGTCTGTAGGAGCTGCGCAGTTTTCCCAAGTTGTGAACGAGCTTTCAATCCAAGCGCTATAGCTACCATCGCAATCGGTACGTACATACCAGTAGTATGGAGTTTCGCCTACAACAGTAGCACTTGCCGAAGCGGTAGTAACGGTTGTGTAGTCGCTTGAGGTAAGTGCATCGAGAGCTGCAGGAGTCAACTGTGCTGTGGAGTAGTAGAAATTCCAAGCAGTTGTTCCTGCTGATGGAGTCCACGAGCAGTTTACATTGGTTGTAGAAGTCTGCTCAGCAACCAAAGCCGATGGAGCACCGCAGGATTCTACTGTTATAGTTGCATTGTAAGGCTGTTCTGCACCATTTTCTGCAATTACCTTATAAACGAAAATAGTATCAGAGGTTGTCATGTGCCATGCAATATAGGGATTCGGTGTTATGTATTCGGTACCGACCAGCTGCTTTACTGTTGCATTTGGATCGTTGGGAACGATTGTCTGTCTGATGCCATTACCAGCCACATATCCCGCACGAAGTTCAACCGAAATAGTGTGAGCATCGTTGTCTACTGAGCATATAGCATCACCTTGTTCTGTAGATGCAGAGTACGACAAAATAGTGTTGTCGGTAGCAGTTTCGCGAACTAATACATTGTCAATTCCCAAGTATGCGTATGATGTCGAAGTAGCTGCAAACCTGAAAGCAAGCATAGCTTCGGAAGGAACTGTATTAGGCACAATATAAGAGAATGAAGATCCTGATGTTGTTACTGTTACATCAGTTAAAGAAACGAAATTATTACCATTCATGTAACCAAGCGACAATGTACCGTTGCTAACGCTACTGATTCGTTTGTCAAACGAAACAAATCTGTTTGCATAACCGCCTTCAACATGTGGGAATATAACGTACGAATATTGTCCTACTGCTTCATTCTGAGCAGCAACTATTATAAGATAGTTGTCCGAACCAGGACCATAATATGAATAATTACATACATGCGGAGCATAGTTCTGTGATGTGCCCGAATAGTTTACTCTCCAGCAATCTGGCATTATACCTGCAGTAGAATATGTAGTTGCAGTATAATCGTTGAAATTCTGCGAATATGGAATTTGCTGGTCACCACATTCTGTTCTGAACTGTGCTGCAGA
>JBGUHW010000048.1:0-5932 GCA_045112395.1 Bacteroidales bacterium | reverse complement strand
GATATGTTTGGCGGATTCCCAACTGTAGAGTCTGTGGCACCCAAAGGATTGGTTTCAAAGTATATGCCATCTGAGATAAAGGGCAGCAACTATAACAGCGATGGTGCGATGACAAGAATTTTGTTGCTTACTCACAAGTACACAACAGATGATGCTGGTCGCATTACTGACATTAAATACTATAGATGTTCGTTTGATATTGCTAGTGGTTCAAAGGAAGAAACAAATGTTACTGTGAAGGTGGTGTACTGACAACGTAATTTCCGATATGCAAAAAGCCGATAGTGATGTCGGCTTTTTTGTTTTTATATTGTTCTTTTGCATTATATTTGCAGTAAATATATTGCCATGAAGAAGATACTCCTCATCATATTGTCCATCTTTGTTTCAATGCTTGCATTTTCGCAAGCTCGCAAGCCAGTAGTCGAAGAACCAGAACCTCCGATGACGCGCATACTTTTCATCTTTGATGCGTCGATGAGTATGTCCGACAAGTGGGAGGGAGGACAGAAGTTTGTGAAGGCTCGCGAACTTATGTTCGAACTGCTCGATTCGCTTGAGAGGGTTCAGAAGAAACATCCGCTTGAGGTGGCTTTGCGCGTTTACGGACATCAGAGTCCTGTGCCACCGCAGGATTGCCACGATTCAAAGCTCGAAGTGTCGTTCGGCGAGAGTACAATCGGAATTATACGCGACAAACTGATGTCGATAACGCCGAAAGGAACAACGCCGATTGCCTATTCGCTCGGACAAAGCGAGGGCGATTTCCCCGAAGGCAACGACAGCCGCAATATTATAATCCTCATTACCGACGGCATCGAAATGTGCAACGGCGACCCCTGCGAGGTTAGTGCCGCCTTGCAGAAAAAAGGCGTTGTGCTGAAACCTTATATTATTGGTATCAACATCGATGTCAAGCAGGCCGATATGCTTGCATGTATGGGCAACTACTTCGATGCTGGAAACGAACGCCAGTTCCGTCAGGCGATAACAACCATTGTTTCGGAAGTCACTTCGCTGACGGCAGTGCGTGTAAATTTGCTCGATATAAACGGTAAGCCTACCGAAACCAACGTTGCAATGTCGTTCCACGATATGCAGTCGGGCGATGTGCGCTACACCTATATGCACACAATGAACGCTGCTGGTCAGCCAGATACCATTTATCTTGATGTGCTTTCGCAGTACAAGTTGAAGGTGCATACAGTTCCGCCTGTATATAAGGATGGCATAACAATCGAGGAAGGCAAGCTGAACATAATTGATGTGCCTGCACCACAGGGAACCTTGCTCGTTGACATTAAGGGCGAAGACCCTGCAAATGCCGACATAAAGTGCATAATTCGCGAGACTGGACTTCCGCACACTATTCATACCATTGATGCCAATAAGAAGCAGAAACTCATTGTCGGTCAGTATGATTTGGAAATCCTGACTATGCCTCGCACGTACGTAAATGCCGTGCGCATCGACCAGGGCAAGCTTCGCAAGATTGATATTCCGCAGCCCGGAACCGTGATAATAAATTTCCGCAGTCCTGCTTTCGGTACTTTGTTGCATCAGGAAGGCGACAGGTTGACCGACATTTACGAATTTTCGCCCGACAAGACGCACTATAAACTTCGCTTGCAGCCCGGTTATTACCGCGTTGTTTTCCGCGACCAGCATAGCCATTCGGCAAAGAACTCTGCTGAGTTTAAGTTCCGTGTGAAGGAAGGGGAGATGACGGTGCAGAATCTGTAATATCATTGAATTTCAAAATATTATTCCCTATGAAGAATATTTTCTTTATCCTTGCATGCATTGTTCTTGCGCTTTGTTCGTGCACCAGTCGCAATTCGGTGGCACTTTCACAAAATGATGATTATGTTATTGTGTATGAAAGTGATACTTCTGGGTATGATTGTGTGGCAGCATACGAGCTGAGCAATTTACTCACTGAAATTTTCGGACATGAATATCCGGTTGTTACTTGCAATGAGTATGCAGATGGAAAAGCAATTTCGATAGGTTGCAATTCAATTTCGCAGGACATTTACAATAGGTACAAAGACGAAATACGTGACGATGGATTCTTGATTCATACCGCAAGTGGTAACCTTTATATATTTGGGAATCAAGAAATAGCATCGCTGTACGGTGTGTGTCATCTGCTTGAGAATTATCTTGGTTGTACCTATACTTGTAGCAATGGCTTGCATATAGAGGCGCAGTCGGATAAGGTAGTGCTTGATATCCACGACCTTCAGAATCCGTCGTTCCGCTACCGTGAGACCTTGCAACTGATTCCAAATGCCGACCCCAAATATGCAAAGTGGCACAAGTTGCACAATCGAGCCGATTTTAATAATGAATGGGGACTTTTTGTGCATACTTTCAAGGATTTAGTACCAGTTTCGGAGTATTTTGATAGTCATCCAGAATGGTTCTCAGAAATGCATGGCAGGCGAGTCCGCGACGGACAGTTGTGTCTCAGCAATCCCGAAGTGTTTGAGGTGCTTTGCAAGAATCTGGAAACCAAGATGAAGGAAAATCCCGACAAGAAAATATGGTCGGTGTCGCAGAACGACAATGAATCGTCGTGCCAGTGCGAGAATTGTCGTCGGCTCGATTCCATTTATGGCGGTCCGTCAGGGACAATGATATGGTTTGTCAACCAGGTTGCCGAGCGTTTTTCCGACAAGGTGATTTCGACGCTTGCCTACCAGCAGACGCGTCATGCACCAAAGAACATAAAGCCGGCCGACAATGTGAACATAATGCTCTGTTCTATCGAATGTCCGCGCCATCGACCAATTTCTGCCGACTCGTCGGAACATTCGTTCCAACGCGACTTGGCAGACTGGACTGCTTTGACGCACAACATTTTCCTATGGGATTATGTGGTGCAGTTCCGCAACTATATGGACCCGTTCCCGAATCTGCATGTTATTCAGCCAAACTTGCAGGATTTTTACAAGCATGGCATTCCGATGATTTTTGAGCAAGGCTCCAACCAGAATATTACCGAAAACTACGAGTGGAGAACTTATCTCATTGCGCATTTGCTTTGGAATGTAAATCTTGATGTTGACAGTCTGCGAAGCCGTTTCCTTGGTGCGCATTACGGGAAAAACAGGTCGGAATTTGTTGCTAAGTATTATGACGCAATGCAGAAGGCTTTGGTTGAATCGGGCAAAGGACTTAACATTTATGGCTATCCGATAGATGCGGTTGACAGTTATTTGTCGCCTGACAAGATTACAGAATACCGCAAATTCTTCGCTTCTGCGTATGAAGTGTCGCCATACGACGGTTGTACTGACGAGGATGCAAAAAATTACAACGACAGGTTGAGATTGCTGGAAATGCCACTCGATTTTGCCGAAATTGACCTTTCAATGTATGATATTGACGATAATTTGTCGTTTTTTACCGTTGGAAGCAATGGCGAGAAGGTTGCCAAACCAGAAAAGATGCTCCTGGCGAAGAATTTTATTGCCGATTGCGAGCGACTTGGCGTAAAGCAGCTTGACGAGGCAAAATATACACCGGCGCAGTTGCAAGAGAACCTTGTAAACTTTATTGCAAAATCGACTGGCAAAAATCTTGCCTTGGGCAAGTCGGTGACTAGTTCGACAGAATGGAGCAATACCTATGATGTCGGTGGTCCAAAGGCATTGACGGATGGCAAGTCTGGCGTTATGAACTATTATTACAACTGGCTTGGTTTCAACGGAAACGACATGGATGTAGTGATTGACTTGGAATCGGAGCAGAGTGTAGACGAGGTGAGTGCCGACTTCCTGTTTTATCCGCTGTCGTGGATTTTTGCTCCTAAATGTGTAACTTGCTATCTCTCTGCCGATGGTAAGAATTGGCGCGAAGTGGCAAAGAAAAGCTACGAGAACGAGGAATCTCTTGCTGAATGCAAGATTGTGGGCTTCAACCTTAATTTCAAAGAGCTGAAATCCCGATATGTGCGGCTTAAGGCCGAATCTTTGCGTGTGAATCCAGAGTGGCATCGTGGAGTAGGGCAGCCTTGCTGGATTTTCTGCGACGAAGTGGTTGTAAGATAATGAGGATGACAAAGCTGTATTCCTTAAAAAACATAAATGGGCAAAGCCCTATAAAAATATTTAGCTCGCGTAAGCATTTGTTATGTTATCAAAATTATCAAATCATCAAGCAATTAAACAATCTCCAAACGACTTTAAACCAGAAACCTTGAAACCTGAAACTTTCAAACTGGCGCAGCCCCTACATAAACATTGCCATTACATAATATGTAAGCATACCGATTGCTGCGCTGACGGGGATTGTTATTATCCATGCAACTATGAGTTCGAGGGTAACTCCCCAGCGTACAGCCGAAAGCCTTTTTGTAGAACCAACGCCCATTATACTTCCCGAAATCACATGTGTGGTGCTTACTGGAACGCCAAGGTGCTGAGTTATGAAAAGCGTTATTGCGCCTGCTGTCTGTGAGCAAAAGCCTTCAACTGGGGTTATCTTGGTAATGCGATTGCCCATAGTCTTTATAATCTTCCAGCCGCCCGACATTGTGCCTATTGCAATTGCCGTTATACAAGCTATTGGAATCCAACTTGGTGCTCCTGTGAGGTTTGCTCCTGAACCTGCATTGGTTATTGTGTCGGGTTGGAGCCATTCGCTTAGTCCGTCAAAGCCATATTGTGAGCCGTATGCTATCATTGCACAGGCAATAAGACCTATTTCCTTCTGTGAATCGTTGAGACCGTGACCTATGCTCAGGCATGCGGACGAAAGCAGTTGCAGACGCTTGAACCATTTGTCGGCTTTGTGTGGTTTGGCTTTGCGGGCAATCCAGTAAAGCAGTATTGTTATCAGGTTGCCACCGATGAATCCGATAAGCGGTGCAATAAAAATGAAAAGAGCTATATATCCGACTGTTGACCAATGTACAGCTTCCCAGCCTTTGGCGGCAACGGCAGCTCCCGTAAGACCACCGATTAGCGTATGAGACGAACTGGATGGTATTCCTTTCCACCAGGTTATAAGGCTCCAAGTTATAGCAGCGACAAGACCGGCTATCAGCAGGGGCATTGTTACGTATGCTTCTTCTACTGTTTTTTGAACGGTGTTTGCGATGTTGAATCCAAGTATGTATTCGGCAATAAAGAAAGCAACAAAGTTGAAGAATGCCGACCAGATTACCGCTTGGGTAGGGGAGAGAACTCTAGTTGAAACTACGGTAGCAATGGAGTTTGCGGCATCGTGGAAGCCGTTTATGAAGTCGAAGACTATGGCGAGGACGATAATTGCAATTAGAAAGCCCATTCTATGCGTATTTTACGATTATGGTCTTTATGATCTTGCCAACATGCTTTGCCATGTCGGTGGTGCGCTCCATGTGCTGTACTATTTCCTTGTTTTTGATGATTTCCTTTGTGTCGGTTTCTTCCTCGAAAAGGTTTTTGACGAAGTTTTCATAAATTTCATCGGCTTCCTGTTCAAGGTCGTGAAGGAGTTCGCATTGCTTGAGAGCAACCTCGGGCTTCTTGTTTATTGTATTGAGTTCATGCAGTGAAATGTTGATTGCGTTGCAGCACTCACTGATGATTTCTGTCATTCGAACCGAGATTTCAGGAATATGCTTCGGACGGAATAATAATATTCGTTTAGATGTGGAATTAATGAAGTCGAGCGTGTCATCAACGGTTTCGCAGAGGCTATGTATATCCTCGCGGTCGAATGGGGTGATGAACGACTTGTTGAGTTCTTCGTATATTTTTGCTATTTCAGCGTCTGACTGGGTTTCACAATCCTTTATTATCTTGTAGTCGTTTTCCATTTCTTCAAACGACGGCTTTTTTATCAGTTCGGCTTGCTTTTTTGCAGCTGTTGCTAAAAGTTCACCTATTTGATTAATCATAGGGAAGAACTTGTTCTCCTTGGGTTTCAGTGGTGAAAA
>JBGUHW010000047.1:0-8303 GCA_045112395.1 Bacteroidales bacterium | reverse complement strand
AAGAATACATGTCGGTTGAGGAATATTTTGGCAAACTGCGTTATATTGTAGATGGGTTGTATGAAATACAAAGTCAACATTAGCAGCACTGCTAAAGCCGATTTGAAGAATCTTGCGTTGTTTCTTTTACAAATGATGTCTATTGATGGTGCAAATAAATATCTATATGCAATGCAACTGGAAATAATGTCACTGTCTGTTCTTGCCGATCTCTATCATCCTAGCAATTATACGGATGTCCGCAAATACAATCCAAAAGCCTGTCACATGGTTTCACATAACAAAAAGTGGGTTTACATATTTCACATCGAAAATGACTCTGTGATTGTTGATCGCATACGCCCTGCAAAACTAATAGTTAAATAATTACTATTGTTGTCCTTTCGGATTTGTAACCTTTAGCTCGCTGCCTAAGGCAGTAAATTCGATACAACCATAATGTATATGAATTATTGCTATGGAAATAAGACGGATGACAAATTAAAGGAATAGAGAAACATACAATTAATCTGCAACGATTTACATAACATAGATTCAGATATATTTGTTACTTTTGCTTGACGTTTTAAACATATAATAATATGGTAATACCAGACAGAATAAAGCAGCTGACCGAAATCGCTCTGAAGGACAAAGTCCTGACTTTTGTAGAGCGAGAAACCATAATAAACGAGGGCATCAAGGAAGGAATTCCCACCGAAGAGATTAACGAATACCTCAACAAGTCGCTGGAGGCAAAAATAAGCAGCATGGCAAAGGAAGACCTCGACCACTGCCCCAGCTGCGGAGCACAGATTCCGCTAATTTCGGACACCTGCCCCTATTGCGGCTACGAATACGACAAATTCAAACATAGCAGTGGACACGGCAACTCAAGCAGAATTACCGGCGACGATGTAAATATCATCGCAAATGAAAACGCAAAGACCTGTCCCGACTGTGGAACGCCATTTCCACTCATCAGCAATATCTGCCCCACCTGCGGACACATTCTGCACGAGCAAACCGACTCGGACCTGAACATCCGAAACCTTATAAACTCAATGAACGAGCTCATCGACGGAATGAAAAAAACACACAAGACGACTTTCAAGGAAGTCCTTTCGTTCCGAAAAGAAATGGTGATGCTTTATGTCGGTGCGCTTGTATTCCTAATGGCCATAATATCGCAATTCGAAGTCAGCGACACAGTTACGGGAATCTTTGGAATAATATCAATAGTGCTCTTTGTTCTTGCATTCAAGGGACTTAAGAACAGAAACGTTGAAGAATCGCCTGTTGCAAAAGAGGACTCGCAATTCTACCTCTTCCTTAGCTTCTACGAGATGTACACCCGCCATGTAGATTCGCTTTACGGGAAAAACAATGAAGCAAAAGAAGTCCTTGCACAATTCGGCAAAATGATAGACGATGTAAAGGAAAACAAAAGGAAAAACCGCAACAAGCTCGTGCTAATGCTTGTGGCGATTACCTTGGTGTCTATACCGATACCATTCCTTCTGCCACAACATAAATATGAATATGACACTAATCTGCCAAAAGAAGTTCTTACCCAAGATCCTATATTGTACGAAGAAAACAAGGCTGAATTCGCAAAATACTATGAACTGAGCAGCCGTACAACCACAATCAGGGCAACCAACGAAATCAACTTCCCCACAAGTAGAACCCCATACTTAAAAGCTAATTCTACTGCCAATCTACATATCGATATAATATCACGTAGCTGGCTCCTTAACGATAGCGCAATCACACATTTAAAGGTTAGGCTCGACAATGTTGAATTGTCGTCAACCGGACGGGTAAACCACAGCGCCGACACGCTTTTGCCATTCGGCATAGTATTGTTCACAAAGGACTACGAAGTAATAACAGATCTGCCTCCTATTTTGCTGGATATATATGCAGGTGACAGTACCGACTTTTACAACACCAAAGGCATTATCGAAAATGGCAAGGGCAAATGCCGAGTTAACTTTGTCAGCTACAAAACTACCAACGACTTCGAACTCGTAAAGCAAGCCCTCGACAGCGCATACTATTTTATGATAATGTAATAAGCAACCTTAAAATCGAAGAAAATGGACGCAAATAAAAATAATTTCCAGGTAACGATGCAAAAAAATGAGGGCATACTTACTGCCTTCAAAAACAAGTACCCACGCAACATGAGCGATATAATCGAGCATAATGTCCCAAAGATAGTTATAACATTGTCTATCATATTGTTTGCTGGCATTCTGACTTTCAACATAATTATTGGTGCGATGGCGATATTGATGGGGCCTATGCTTCTTTCGTTCGGCTTAAAGCTAAAGAAAAAGGAGGCGAACAAGCCTAAAGATGTAAGCATAACTGTCAAAGAAATGATGGCATATACCGACGACATCCAGAAATCATACGGCGACTATCCCGACGTCAAGGATTACATTGAAAAATTCAAAAAACAAACAAGACAAGTGGATATGCAGAAGAAAAAGCTAATCGGCAGATTCAACACCTGGTACACCATTGTGATAATTGCAATATCAGTGACCTTCTTCTGCATGATGATTGTAAACTTGAAGGATCGCCTTTCACATTTTAGTATTCCACTGAAATCAGACGTATTCTCCAGTATCCTTAAAATCGAAGACAACGAGCCGTTGCTAACACTTACACCTTTCGACACTCAGATTGCAGATGGCTACGAAATTGAAAACCAGAACCTTGATTTCTACATGACAGACTACCGCTACATAAGCACAAAGGGTGTAAAAATCGATGGTGCTACTCCCGACGACGAATTCATTCTGTGGATTGTTGACAGCACTGGCAACAGTTTCGACAGATGTCCGCAATTCAACTTTAAATGCACCGACGAAATTATCGAAGCACAGCCAAGGTACTACAAAAGCGACTTCACATTGCTGAATGCCTTTGTAAATTTAAAGGATAATGCTAAAAATCTGAAATTCAAGATTGAAAAAGTTGAGAAATAATACCATGAAACGACTGATTTCTCTCGCAATCGCAGCAACATTAATTTCTCTTGTCTCCTGCAAAAAGGACAACGAGCAACATTTCATTACCGACGAGGCATACCGTTCGCAGGTAGAAACCGACTTCGAGGCTCGCAAGGAACTTGCCCAAGGTCGCAGCACAGAACTTTTTTCGGTTTTCGACCAGAATCTTTCGCTCGTGGAAACCGAAGCCTTGAAATTCCTGTACGCCTACATGCCCTACAGTGACCTTGCCGACTACGATGGCGATTTTTTTCTGAATCAAGTGAAATACGCATTCAAGGCACGCGACTTTTTCTCGTGGGGAAAAACTGTTCCCGAGGATATTTTCCGTCATTTTGTGCTTGTGTACCGCGTCAACAACGAAAACCTTGACACTGCAAGAATGTTCATTTTCAACGAAATAAAAGACCGCATAAAGGACATGAGCATGTACGATGCAGCACTCGAAGTAAACCACTGGTGCCACGAAAAAGTATGCTACAGGGCTTCGGATGCACGTACATCGGCACCATTGGCAAGCATACGCACGTCGTTTGGCCGCTGCGGCGAGGAATCGACATTCACGGTAACTGCACTCAGAGCCGTAGGCATTCCTGCTCGCCAATGCTACACACCGCGCTGGGCACACACCGACGACAACCACGCCTGGGTGGAAGTGTGGGTCGATGGCAAATGGTATTTTCTAGGTGCCTGCGAACCCGATGCAAAACTCGACATGGGGTGGTTCGCAGCTCCATCAACCCGTTGCATGATGGTACACTCAAACGCTTTCGGCAAGTACAAGGGCGACGAGGAAATAAACTTCAGAGGAGAATTGTTCGCGAAAATTAACATGCTTCCCAACTACACCGATACCAAGAAGATAACAGTGACTGTCACCGACGAAAGCGGAAATCCAGTAGAAAATGCCAAGGTTAAATTCAAGCTTTACAACTATGCCGAATATTATCCGATTTCATCTGGTGAAACCGACAGCGAAGGCAAGGCAAGCCTAACCACAGGACTTGGCGACCTGCTCATCTGGGCAAGCAAGGACGGCAAATACGACTATGCCAAGATTGACATCAGGGAAAGTGATGCTATAACTCTAAAACTCAACCGCACATCGGGAACTGAATACGAAGAGGACTTCGACATTGTTCCGCCAGCGGGAAAAACTGTAACTACAAATGTCACCCCCGACGAAGCCGACAAGAACAACAAGCGACTTGCTTTCGAAGATTCGATACGCAACGCCTACCTAAAGACTTTCCCTACCGACGATGAGATTGCCAAGATCACAAACGAAAACCTTACGGCAGAGCAAATTCACGAAATTGTGAAGAAAAGCGAAGGCAACTATAAGGAAATCATTGCCTTTATGGACGCTCATGCCGAGAAAAATGAAAATCTTTTCCTATACGACTTTATAAAATCATTGTCGGACAAGGACTTGCGCGACTGCGAAGCCGCAACGCTCAACCAACATATTATGGAATACGACGGCAAATATCCAGTTGAAGTTTTCAAGAAAGGTATTTTGCCAGCACGCATCGAGGTTGAGATGATTCGACCATGGAGACAGTTCCTAAGCGAAAACCTTGGAAAAATTCTAGACGCAAATCCCTCCTACTCAGACATTTTAGAATGGACAAAAGCCAATATACAGACCGACAACGAAGGTAATTACTTCAACTGCCCCATTTCGCCACGCGGAGTATTTGAACTTCGCCATGCCGATAGTCGCTCTCGCGACATTTTCTTCGTCGCAGCCTGCCGTTCGCTGAATATTCCAGCCTACCTTGACAATGCGACACGCCAGATTTTCGTTTACAATAACAACGACTGGCAGATTGTTGCCATGGAAGATGCAAAGCCAGCTGCGAAAACTGGCAAACTTGTCCTGAAATATAATGGCACAAAGGAACTTAAACCACAATACTGGACTCACTACACGATTGCCAAGTTCGAAGACGGTGACTTTACAACTTTCGACTACGAAGACGACCCACGAGTTGCTGAATTTCCTGTAGAACTTGAACTCGAGGAAGGTTACTACATGTTATCGACAGGCAACCGCTATAGCGATGGCGAAGTATTGTCGCACCTCGAGTTCTTCAATGTGAAGCCCGACGAAACGACAGAGCGCGAAGTAAAAATCCGTCCACTAGTCCAACGCGAAAAAGGATTCTACGGATTTCTTTCGGATGACACTCAAATTGATGTCGACGGCAAGATTCTAAACATAAAGGACATGGCAAAAGAGAAACCGCTAGTTCTCTGCTTCATCGACCCAATACGCGAACCAACAAAGCACACACTGAAAGAATTCGGCACGATGCGTGAATCATACGAAAAATGGAACGGCAACATACTTATGGTTATTCCCTCGGAGAAACTTACCGAACCTTTTTCTGCCGAAAAATGGAATCTGCCAAAGCAAACAATCGTTGCCACCGACGCAAACGGACTTTTGGAAAAGATTCTTGCCGACACCAAACAGCAATACAACGACAATCCGCCGCTGATATTCATTATTGACAAGAACGGTAAAATATTTTTCCGTTCCGATGGCTATCGAATTGGAACGGCAGAATTGATACACAAAGAACTTAACAGTTCTTCACAATACTAATTTAGACTTGATTTATTGGGATGCTACATCAATTCTTCATCCAAATCGTTGAAGAAATGATATTCCATGTATGAATATGCCATCATTGGCAGCACTTCAATCTTGCAGCCGTGCTGCTTCTGCCATTGCTTACGCAACGACTTGAAAACACCCTTGTTTATATAAGCCTCAACAAATGGGTGTGTCCTAATTACAACTTTGTCAATTAGATTCTTCCTGAGAATGTATTTCAATTGATTTTCAATCTCATCGGTAAGGTTAAGGCTGGCTTGGATTTTACCAGTTCCGTTGCAGCACGGGCAAGTTTCGGCGGTTTTCATGTCGGTAGCAGGACGCACACGCTGGCGTGTGATTTCCATAAGGCAGAATCGGCTCAACTGTGTAAGATGATACTTGGCACGGTCATTTGCCATGCACTCCTTCATCTTGTCGTATATTGCCTTTTTGCTCTCACTGCTATGCACATCAATGAAATCGACAACAATGATTCCGCCCATATCGCGAAGCCTTAGTTGGCGTGCTATTTCCTCGGCTGCAATAAGGTTGACCTCCAATGCATTTGTTTCCTGATCGTTCTTCGAATTTGCCCTGTTGCCCGAGTTTACATCAATGACATGCCCCGCCTCGGTATGGTCGATGACAATATACGCACCCGAACGCATAGGAACAGTACGACCGAAAGCCGTCTTTATCTGCTTTTCTATACCATAACTGTCGAATATTGGAGTTCTGTCGGTATAGAGCTTTACGATTTTTGATTTCTCTGGAGCAATTTCGGAAATAAATTTCTTTACCTCATTATATAAATCGACATCGTTAACGACAATCTGATGAAACGAAGAGTTGAGCATATCGCGCAGAAATGCCGTAGTTCTGTTCATTTCACCGAGAACGATATTTGGAGCCTCAACTGTAGACAAATGCTCAAACAAACTTTTCCATTTGTCGAGCAAGGATGTCAATTCCTTGTCGAGTTCAACGACATTCTTGTCCTGTGCAACAGTACGTACAATTGCACCGAAATTCTTAGGAACCAATCCTTCAATCCAGCTACGCAGACGCTTGCGTGTTTCCGTTGACTTTATCTTTTGGCTTACAGAAACCTTATCTGTAAACGGCAACAACACAAGGTTACGTCCAGCTATTGAAATTTCGCAGGTAAGGCGTGGACCTTTCGACGATATTGGTTCCTTGGCAATCTGCACAAGTACATATTCGCCTACTTTCAGCATATCGCTAATCTTGCCACGCTTGTCGATTTCGGGTTCGGGCTTGAGGTTGGTAAGAGCATTGACATTCTTTGTCATTCCCATCCTTACGAACTTCTTCAGAGTCAAGAAGCCGGAACCCAAGTCGAGATAATGCAGGAAGGCATCCTTCCTATATCCCACATCAACGAAAGCGGCATTCAATCCGGGCATGAGTTTATTTACCCGTCCAAGATATATATCACCTACAGAAAAATCAACATTGCTATATTCAGTGCTCAATTCAACAAGCCTCTTGTTGTTAAGCAAAGCAATATTGACTTCAGAGCTTCTTACATCAAGGAATAACTCGCTACAGATTTCCTCTTTCTCTACATCTACCTCGTCCACTTTCGCCTTTTCTTTTGATTTCTGTCAAAAAATCAAACCTTCGGAAATGTCTCCGAAGGTTTGGATAAAATCTTAATTCAAAAAAAGAAAAATACTATTTTTTCTTTTTATGTCTGTTCTTACGAAGACGTTTTTTCCTCTTGTGAGTAGACATTTTATGTCTTTTTCTCTTCTTTCCGCTTGGCATAATCGTAATTATTTAACCTTGTTGTTATCCTTTACTTCTGCTACAAAAGATTTAGCCGGCTTGAAAGCTGGAATATTGTGAGCTGGAATTGTAATAGTTGTGTTCTTAGCCATATCCCTTGCAGTCTTTTCTGCTCTGGTCTTAACTACAAAACTTCCAAATCCTCTTAGAAATACATCTTCGCCCTTAATCAAAGAACCTTTAACTGACTCCATGAAAGCTTCAACAGTCTTCTGGACTACCATTTTTTCGATTCCGGTATTTTCGGAAATTGCATTTACAATGTCTGCCTTAGTCATTTTCTTAATATTTAATTGTTTATAAATAATTTATCGTCTCTATTCCCTACTGATTTTTAGGGATTGCAAAAGTAGTACTTTTTTTTGGATAGACAAAACAAAATCAACTTTTTTTCAAAAAAAATCCATTTTTATCACAAACCCTTGCCAAGAAAGACAATCTTCACTGTATATATGAGGATTTTCAAGTCCATAAGCAGCGAACGGTTCTCTATGTAAAGAATATCGTACTTCAGCCTTTCGACCATCTGATCAACATTCTCCGCATAACCGTACTTCACTTGTCCCCAAGAAGTTATACCCGGACGAACCGACAACAAATGCAGGTAATGCGGCGCCTTCTGCACAATCTGCTGGATATAGTATTCACGTTCTGGTCGCGGACCTACAAGGCTCATGTCGCCACGCAACACATTGAAGAACTGAGGTGTCTCATCAAGACGAGTTTTCCTCATAAACTTACCTATTTTTGTTATACGCGGGTCATCCTTCTTGCTCAATGCCGGACCATTTTGCTCTGAATCGACATACATAGAACGGAACTTGTATATCCTGAACGGCTTATGATGAAGTCCTATACGCTCGTGACTATATATTACC
>JBGUHW010000046.1:0-3570 GCA_045112395.1 Bacteroidales bacterium | reverse complement strand
TACCTATATATTTTTCTGTCGTCCTCACCGATACCGTAGAGGTTGTTGGTAGAGTCGAAGCACATTTGCTTGAAAATGTGTACGTTGTTAGGAACAGCAATTCCTGCAGCAATACCTTTCTTTGCAACGCGTTCTTCCTTGCTTCCTAAAATCTTTAGGGAAGAAATGTTGGCGAATTTAAGTACAGGATCAGCGAGACCCCATTTTCCAGCGGAGTAGGCAATGTATTTTCCATCAGGACTAACAGCTACCGAGTATACATTTTCATCGTAGATACTGTTCTTGGAATCGTTGCCTTTCATTGCCTGTTCCTGTATTGCCTTTATGTCGAATACTTGTTTTACCTTGCCCGAACTGCTTTGTGCTTTGAATTTCTGTAGAACCTTTTTGTTGTCGAAGTCGACTACGGCTGCTGAGTTGTCGCTACCAGCAGTGACTGCAACACTGCTATTTGCCGAAACCTGAATGTCGGTAACTTGTCCGTCGTGGGTGTCGACAGCATCGCATAACAATTTATCGATCATGAAAGTTATCCTGTAAGCATATCCAAGTTCATCGCCGAAAACAAACGACTTGCTGTCAGGGCTTGATGCCAGTGCCGATATGTTGAAACTTCTTGGGATCAATCTTTTTTCGAGTTTGTAGCTTGGCAGTCGCCAGATACTTACCGAGCGGTCGGCTGATGCGATTGCAACCATGTTGCCCTGTTTCGAGAATGTTATGTCGTTGATTGGCAAACTGTGGATGTTTTCGAAGTGTTGTAAGTTCATCAGGTTGTTGCAGAAGTATAGGCCTCCGTTTTCGTCTCCGGCAATGATGTACTTGTTGTCGTTGGATTCGGCAACATAAGTGAATTTTGTATATGCATTACGGTTGAACAATGTACCGCCACTATTCCTTTTCAGTTGTGAGTTTCTTATCTTGAAGTTAGGCGACATCTTCTTGGGTGGAACTCCGTGTGGTGCATCCGATGTAATCAGGGTGCTGGGATCGAAGCATATTGCATTGTCGGTGTTGCTTGCATATAGTTTCCCGTCTTCATCGAACTTTATGCCAGTTATCAGTTTGGTGCCAGGGAATTTTGTGCGGTAGAACACTTTACCTGCTACGATGTCGTATATTATGATTTCGTTGTTGTCGTCGGCGCTGGCTATGTATCGGCCAGTGTTGTCCCATTCAACAAACATGATGCTTCCCGAATGTCCTGATTGTATAACAGGGACAACTTCTTGCGAGCAAACCATTGCTACGCAAAATATTGATAATATTGAAATTAGAAACAATTTTTTCATAATCCTTATTTTTTGTATTGTTGTAATATCTTAGCTTCTGTTATCTTGTTTGTTCTGATCAGGTAAGTTATTCCTGCTCCATATTCAAGTTTTATCGACTTGGTTGATGCTGCGCTAGCTACATCTGGAACTATGCCGAACAATGAAATTACGAGCGAGTTGCCAATGTAGAAGTCGAATCCCATTCGAGGATCGATGTGGAATCCGAAATCACGCATTCTTTCTGCCGCTGCATTGCCATTAAAGTCGATGTATCCGTCTTCTGTGCTAGTCTTTTTCGAATCGTAGCTGATAAGGGTTTCGTTAGACTTGTCGCATAGCTCGAATGGTGCGAACACTGCATACTTGAAGTTTGCACCGATGCTGAACGACATGTGAATAGGTCCTAGGTAGAAGTGTGGTCTATATAGGGCCTGTACCAAAGGCGAATATGATGTCAGGTTCAGGGCAATGTCTTCTTTCACTATGCCATCGGAACCGACAATTTCCTTGTTTGCACCCAAGAATACTTTTGCTGTCCTGTATTCAAGACCTATAGCAAGAGTAAACCTGTGTCTCTTTATGCCCATGTCGAATGGAAAGTATGCACTTCCTCCGAATACTTTTGAATCTCCAGTCATATTGGCTTGAAATTCTGTGTTGTTGTATATGAACTTGATGTTTTCTGTAGAAGTGTAGGTCTTGCCCATAAAAACTTCAAGTCCAAAACCGTTTACCACCTTTTGCGAAAATAATAAAGATGGTATTGCCATGATTAACAGTACGATAAGTTTTCTCATGAATTATCAGTTTTTAAAATTTGTGCAAATATACAAATTTTATTTTGTACGTCATTGTGTTATGACTACTTTTTTTATAACATTGTCGTTCGACTCGATAAACTCTCGGAGTTCTTCTCTGTTTATGTCGATTTGCTTTGTCCTCGACACCATTTTTATTCCTCGAGTTGAGTTTTGTGTGTCAAAAAGTGTTATGTATAGTTCTGTTTCTCCGCTACATGTGTCAATAATATTAGCAAACTGTTTTCTGAATACCGAATCGATATTGCTTATGTCAATGTACAGGTTTATTGATTTTGTCTTCAGGTTTTGTAGCATTCGTATGTTGCGGTAGTAGACAGACAGTTGAGGTCCGTTGTTGTCGGTCTGTTTATTCGACTGGTATTTGTTTTCCCTTATTTCTACGTCCATTATTATGGAATAGCCTTCGCAAAGGTTGCCCTTGTAATTGCTGTAGTCGTCCCTGAATAGCGGGAATTTCAAGTCGCCATAGTAGTCAATGAGTGTGTATTCTCCGAAAAGATTTCCATTTTTAGATGTCCTTTCCACGCTTTTTGTAACGTATCCTACAACCGTCATCTTTGTCTTGACTTTCTTTTCCTCAATGATTTTCGATGCCTTGTCGAGCGGAATGATGTTGGTATTGTTGATGAAGAACTTGAACTTGTCGAGGGGATGTGCCGACAGGTATATTCCAAGGACAGAATATTCGTTCTTGAGTTTAGTTGACATATATACCATCTTGTCCATTCGTGGCGGGAGTTTTGGCAGAGATATGGAGAATGTCGCGGATCCACCGAACAGTGACATAGTATTGTCGTTTTGCTGCTGCTGTACCGAGCGTCCGAACCTGATAAGGGTGTCGAGTGTAGATTCTCCCTTTTCGTTGAAAACGGATGCTATCTGGTCGCGTGAAGTCGAGTTTGGATTTGTGGGGGTATCGAAACTGTCGAATGTGCCGCCGAATGTCAGAGCTTCGATGGTCTTCTTGTTTACCGATTGCAGGTTTACTCTCGACACGAAGTCGAATATGTCCTTGTAAGGGCCGTTTGCTTCTCGTTCAGATATTATTGCCAAAACAGCGGCTTCGCCTACGCCTTTTACGCCACCGAGTCCGAAGCGGATGTCTCCGCTCTTGGTTACCGTAAAGTTGAGTTCGCTTTCGTTAATGTCGGGGGACAAGACATTTATTTTCATGCTCTTGCATTCGTTCATCAACTTTGTGACTTCGGTAATGTCGTCCTTGTTGAGCGTGAGGTTGGCAGCCATGAATTCGGCAGGGTAATGGGCTTTCAGGTAGGCTGTCTGGTACGAAACCCATGCGTAACATGCTGCATGCGATTTGTTGAACGCATACGAAGCAAAGCTTTCCCAGTCGCCCCATATTTTTTCAAGAATCTTCGGGTCGTGTCCGTTCTTCTTTCCACCTTCGATGAACTTGGGCTTCATTTTGTCAACAATGTCTTTCTTCTTTTTACCCATGGCTTTACGCAATGCGT